>JBHHTZ010000295.1:0-5478 GCA_046753605.1 Anaerolineae bacterium | reverse complement strand
ACCGATTACTGATCACTGATCACTGTTTACTGATCACTGTTTACTGATCACTGACTAGCGATCAGCAACGGAGCAAAAGCCGTGAACATTGTGGTATTGGGTGGCGCCGGCGACATGGGCAGCCACATCGTACGCGATCTGATTGAGCACAGCGACGCGCAGGTCACTATCGCCGATTACCGGCTGACGGAGGCGCGGATACTGGCTCGCGAGGCGGGAGAGCGAGCCCAGGCCGTTTTCGTAGACGCCAGTAACCGTGACTCCCTGCTGCTTGTGCTGCGAGATGCCGACGTTGCTATCGGGGCCGTCGGGCCGTTCTACCGCTTCGCGACGAAGATGGCCTGGGCGGCGATTGAAAGCCACGTCAACTACGTTGACATCTGCGACGACTTCGGCCCGCTTGCCACGCTGTTTGAATTCGATGCAGTAGCCAGACAAGAGGGCGTCACGCTCATCACCGGCCTGGGCTGGACTCCCGGCCTGTCCAATGTGCTGGCCCGTCACGGGACCGACGCGCTGGATCAGGCCGACGAGATTCGCATCGCGTGGGCGGGGGGGGCAGCGGACTCCCAGGGGCTGGCGGTCGTTCAGCACGTGCTGCGCTCTGTAAGCGGTCGAGTTCCGACCTATCGTGATGGGCGCTGGGTCAAGGTGCCGGCCCTGAGCGAGCCGGAGGTCGTGACATTCCCTGAGCCGCTGGGCGAGATCGAGGTAGTTCACATCGGGCATCCGGAGCCGATGACGATCCCCCGGACGATTCCGGTATGGACGGTCAGTCTCAAAGGGGCGCTTACGCCCAGGTGGAACAATCGACTGGCCGGCCTTTTGGTGCGTATGGGCCTGACATCCAGTCTGGATCGGATTGATCGAACGAGCCGGCTGATCCATCGGCTGGAGGGCGTGCTCGGAGCCGGCGGTGTCGCCCTATCGGGCCTGCGCGTCGATGTGATAGGCTCGCGGGACGGCCAGCAGGTGACGCGAACCTACACCGCGGCCGACCACATGGGCCGGCTCACAGGGATTCCCGCCGCCGTCGGCGCACTCATGCTAGCCCGTGGCGAGATCGCCGAGCCGGGGGTTTTTGCGCCTGAAGCGATCATCGACCCGGTTCCGTTTCTGGACGCTCTGGCCGAGCGGGGCATCTCGATCATTGAGCAGGAGAATGTCGTTCCAGAAGCTGTTTCGGAAGAGGCGCCAATCGAGATTGGGGCAGGGGAGACTGTCGAGGAAGAGATTACCGAGGCAGAGCCGGCCACACCAGGCGTTCCGTCGGCCTGGCTGACCTACGGCCAGGTCGTTCAGGTAATGCTCGATCTGGAACGAGGCCGGCGGCGCGCGTCACCTGTTGGCAGGACGCCGTCAGCAGCAATCGGCGCCGGCGAGGTAGCGGAGGTCGTACTTGCCCTCGATCATCAACGCCCGATAACTTCCACAGCGACGGTATCTGTGGAAATCATGGAGGAGGAATAACTTGGCGAAGAAGAAATCACGCAGGGGCCGCGCCCGGCGCGCGCCCAAGATGTACCCCAAAGGTGCACCCACATCGAGCACTGTCCGGGCCGGGCGAGCACAGCGAAAAGTGGAAGACTTGGCAGCCACTGCAACACCTGCCACTGCATCCGCGACCAGCCAGGAGCTGCGGGAAGAGTATTGGTACGTCTACAACGACCTGAAGCGAATCGCAGTGGTGGCCGGCACGCTGTTCGTAATTCTGATCGGGCTGTCCTTCGTTCTGTGACAGCCGGCCTGTGCCGGTCCCACGGAAGCGATGAGCCCGTAGTAACCACTTCAGTGGTTCAGGCTCGTAGTGACCGCCTATGAACCTTGAGAAAATAATCCGGTAATAGGGCGTTGCTTCTCAGCCGGCGCCCGCACGGGCATGAAGTGCTACGCAACAGCGCCTGATGAATCGGGACGTCGCTTCATCGGCGGGCGGGCCTGGCAGACATAGTACCCCGATTATTTTCTCAATCTTCATCAGCGATTCCACTGACCGGGGAAACGACTGAAGTCGTTACTACGTACGGACGAGCCTTTGAAGGTGGGCTTACGAGGGCGCTACGGCTCGCGCGGTTGGAAGCTTCGACGGACGTGGAGGAGAAGTATCGAGCCAACGACGGCCGCGAAGTGCGTGCCGGCCCCCATCCAAGACGTGCCGGTCAGGACGAACAACACGGTGGTCAGTGTGGCAAAGCCGGCGCTCAGCAGGATCACTTCGGCCCTAGCCGGATCAGCGAGGCCACGGCGCACGCGTGGATTGGCGTAAGCCTCCAGGAAAACCAACGCCAATCCCAGGAAGGCGCCAGTGTAGAGATCGCCCAGAACGAGAAACGGCAGCGCCCGGTAGAACGCCCAGTGGATTTGTTGATAACCTGCCTCGATCAGGAGGAACGCCCAACCCCATGGCCGGCCAAGCACGGACCGCGCAGCCTGTAGGGGCGGAGGCGCTTCTGAATCAAGGGCGTTGACCTGTCTCTGATAGTGCCAGCCGATGAGTCCCAGCAAGGCCACCGCGCCGATGGCCACGAGCCCGCCCTGGTTGAGAGACTCGCGCTGCGGTGCTTCCACCAACCCCAGCGATTTGAGGGTAATAACGCCGCCGAGAAGTGCCGCATAGGGTACTCCCACGTAGAACACGAACCGTACCACCGCAACCAGAACGAAGCGCACAGCCGGCCAGCGGGTGACTCGCCTGAAGACCCACGCAGCATTCGTACCCACGGCGTACATCAACACAGAGCCGGCCAGCCACACCAGGCGCTCCTGCTCCGGGGTGAATGCAAGGTTGAGCAATCGGCTTAGAGGCATCGGCGGAAAATGCAAGTCCCCGCGCACACTCGTGTCGCGGGGACGTCCATTACAAATCGATGGGCGAGAGAGGACTCGAACCTCTGACCTCACGGATGTGAACCGTGCGCTCTAACCAACTGAGCTACTCACCCGAAGTAAGGTAGATTATAGCACGGTAAGATCAAAATGGCAAGTTTGGGCCGGCTGAAATGTCATGGCCGCGATGCGTTCAGGTTTCGTCGGCATAACACGGGGATGATCCCATCGTTGTTCATGAATACAGACGGAGGAAACGTGACTACGAGGAGCAAAACGCCAGCATGAGAACGAGCCATCGGCGCCAACCCTGGCTAATCCACCTGCTTCCCCTCCTGCTGATGGCCGGCATCTCCTTCAGCATTGAGGCCGCAGCACCGCGACCGACGGCCGAGCCGACCGACCCTCTCTTTTCCGATCAGTGGAACCTGTACGACCCGAACACAGCCGGCCAGAACATCACCCCCGACATCAATACGCTCACAGCCTGGGACGTGACCACCGGCAGCTCCGCAACTGTCATCGCCATCCTGGACAGCGGTGTTGACCTGGAACACCCCGACCTGGCATCGAAGATCTGGGTCAACGCGGATGAAATCCCCGACAACGGGGTGGACGACGACAACAACGGCCAGGTGGATGACGTCAACGGCTGGGACTTTGTGGACGACGACAACCGACCGCAGGATGAGGATGGTTGGGGAACCTTCATGGCCGGCGTTGCCGCGGCAGCCACAAACAACGGCATCGGAATCACCGGCATCGCCTGGAACACGCCCATCATGCCGATTCGCATTCTCACCCGCGACGATGTGGGTCAGGCGACCGCGAACCTGGATGACATTGTGGCGGGGATCCGGTACGCAGTGGACAACGGAGCGCGCATCATCCACCTGGGGAACTACATCAGGGCCAGCTTTCTGACAGCCGAGCAACTGGCAGCGCTGGAAGCGACAGTCAACGAGGCCCACGATGCCGGCGCCCTCCTCATCGCTCCCGTCGGCGACCTGGGGTTGGCTGACAACCCGACGGTCTACCCGGCCGCATTGCCGGCAGTAGTCGGTGTGACCGCCACGGACCGCAACCTTGAGCGGCTGCCGGCAGCCGGGCATGGCTCTCTTGTGGAGATTGCAGCCCCTGGCGTGAATCTGTTCGGCGTGTTGCCAGAGGGCCGCTACGACAGAGTGTTCGGTGGCACGGAGTTGGCCGCCCCCCACGTGGCCGGCGTGGCGGCGTTGATCTGGGCAGTGAATCCATCCCTCACGCCAGACCAGGTTCGCGATTTCCTGCGCGATGCAGCCGACGACCTGGGTGCGCCAGGTTACGACGAGTTCTACGGCTTCGGGCTGCTAAATGCGGCTGTGGCGCTACAGATGACCCCTCACCTGCTGCAAATCTCACCCCACGAACTGCATTTCCAGGCGGATGAGTTTGGGGTTGTCAGCCCACCCACCCAGAGAATCGTCAACCCCAACACCGGCGGTCTCACCTGGCAGGCGCGCACTCAGGCCCGCTGGCTGATCATCGAAGGGTTGACGGAGACGACGCCTTCATCTGTCACGGTGTCAGTGGACGTTTCAGCCGTTCCGCACTGCGGCCAGTATGCCGGCCAGATCATCGTGGAGAGCAATCAGCGGAATCGCGCCAACGGTGAGCAGATCGTGGATGTGACGCTCGGTTTCGCCAAGGCAACGTGCGAGAAGGTCTACCTGCCTGTACTTAGCCGCTAGCAACTGGCCGGCGGCCTCCGCGCCGATAACGGCTATCTGGGCCTTGTTCTCTTAGCTTATCGCTCTCACTTGCCATCCACACTACAACGGATTCTGAATGGAACGGATGGTAAACGTGTGTCAATTTGCGGCCCAATCCGTTGGTTTCTCAATCCGCGTAGTGCCCCCTGCCTGTCCCCTCACTTCTCGGTGCTTGTCTTCTAGCCCCGATGGTGCTATGATTTCCACAGCCGCTCATTGGAACAGAGGAGGTATCCAACAATGGCCAAGACAATTCCGGTCATTTATCACAATGGAACACTCGTACCTCAGGTCGAGTTGGAAGGCTTCGATGAAGGAGACCAGTTTGACATCCAGGTTCCAGACGCATACGAGATGGACCTGCTCGCCGGCGATGGGGATGAACCGTGGGTGGGGTTCATCAGCACGGAGGATGCTCTGGAGGTCGTTGCGAGGACAGCCGGCAGTTGGGGTCCCGTCCCACGCGAGCTATTGGAAGACATTGCCATGAACGAGAACCTGGTTGAGGGGGGATTCTGAGGTGAGCCTCTTCCCAGCGACGTGGCAAGCATGAAAGTGTACATCAAGCCAGTTGATCACGTGGACCTGTACAGCAGTAAGCGCTTCCGGCGCGACCACGGTTTCATGACCAAGACAGCCTGGTTTTGGCTGTGATGAAGCGGTGTAACGCTGTCCACCTGGCGACTAATGACCGAGACTTCGAGCGGGTCGCCGGCATCAACGTGTGGGCACCAACACCGTAGGGGTGTTTTGTGCCGCAGCCGCCGGCCGCGTCGATAACGGCTTTCTGAGCCTTGTGCCTCTTAGCTTATCGCTCTCACTTGCCACTACACTACAACGGATTCTGAATGGAACGGATGGTAAACGTGCGTCAATTCACGGCCCAATCCGTTCAGACATT
>JBHHTZ010000294.1:0-5478 GCA_046753605.1 Anaerolineae bacterium | reverse complement strand
AATCAGGCCGGCCAGACTAAGCGCGGCTCTTTCTATCTCGTAGATCTCCTGAAGCTCCTTCTCCTTGACCTCAACTGCCTTCTTGACCTGCCGATACTTGTCGACTTCTTCTTCCAGCCTTTCAGACAGTTGGCTGAGGAGCTGCCCTGTCTCCAGTCTGAGGGCACTGACCTCCTGTACGATCCCTTCTGTGGACAGGGAATCTGTCACTTCCACCGCTGCCTCAATCCTCTTCTCTTCGATTTCTTCTTTGGGCCTTAGCTCCGCTGCTCGCCGTTCCTGGAGCTGCTGCAGCACTTCGTTGTAGGCTTCGAGCATCTCCTTTTTGGTGTTCTTCATGGTCACCCGTCTGGGTGTGAATTCCCTGTCTGCCATTTTCATACCTCCTCTCTTCTCATCCGTTCAATCTCAGCGGACCAGTTGAGTCGCCGGGCGGGCCATCCAAGAGCGTTTCTCAACCCGAGACAGGCCACAAGTGCAATGTGGGCTTCGAATTCAGCGGATGTAGGCCGGCTACTCCCATCTGCTCTCACTTCAAAAGACGCTCGTATTCATCGTGGCTGCCGATCCAATACCAAATCATCGTATCGCCTTCAAGAATGCCAAGAACCCGATGATAGTCGCTCACACGCGCAGAATAAATCGGCTCTTCGTCATCTACTCGCTTGAAATGCAAACTCGGATGGCGGGGATTCTCCTTCCACATTTGATAAGCCTTTCGTGCACGCTGTTGTACACTACGGGGAAGGCGGCCATATAGCTTCCAGAACTTCGACGTCGCTTGTGATTTCATGCTGGCGACAGTCGTCCGTCTTCAGTGATTTCTATGTCAGTTGTTCGCCCTGAGCGATACTCTTGGCGGGCTTCGCGCGCCATTTCTCGCATAACACGCATCGCTTCCGGTTCGGCGAATAGCCTATCCCACTTTTCTTCCCCGGCCTCGGTTCCTTCTTCCTCCAACCACTTCTTGTAACCTTGAGTCGTCTGGAACTCAAGAAAGTGCGCAAAACTGACGAGTTGCACAACGCACTCATGCGGTAATCGGCGCATAATACTGATTACTGTCCGCTCGTATGCTGAAGACTGAGAGTCTGTTTGCTTTTCCATCGTTTCACCCTCCAAACCTATCTTGCGAAATCGCGAATTGTTTGCTCACCGGGCCTGACAGCATTGCGCCAAGATACGACATTTCGCGTGCTAGACGGAATGGATTCTGCCGCCGGCCCTCGCGCTGGCCGCACAGGGCAGCGCCGGCCACCCTCCCGGCGCGCCGTCTCACGCGCCGGATGCCGCCGGCTCCACCACCGACATGCCCATGGCATGGAACCCTTTGTCCACGTAGAGCACCGTTCCCGTGATCCCGCTCCCCAGCGGGCTGGCTAAGAACGCGGCTACCGCTGCAACCTCGGCGGCTGTGGGGGCCTCCGCCAGGGGTGTGGTTTCCGCGTAGTGATCCACCAGGCTCTCCACGTCTCCGATGGCGCGCGCCGCCCGCGAGGCCAACGGTCCGGCCGAGATGCAATTGACCCGCACACCATAGCGCCGGCCCGCCTCAAACGCCAACACCCGCGTGTCGCTCTCCAGAGCAGCCTTGGCCGTTGACATGCCGCCGCCGTAGCCGGGAATCACCCGCTCACTCGCCATATAGGTCAGCGACAGGAAAGACCCGCCCGGCTGCATGATAGGCGACAGGCGCTGGACCATGGCCACCATGGAGTAGGCGCTCACGCTCACCGCTGCCAGGTACCCACTGCGGCTGGTCTCGATGAGCGGCTTCCTGACTTCCGGCGCGTTAGCCAGGGAGTGGACCACGATATCGACGGGATGGTCGCCAAAATCGGTGGTCAGGCGATTCACGAGCCCCTCAATGGAAAAATCGCCCACGTCCTTGTAGCGCTTGTTTGATCGTATCTCGGGTGGCGCGTCTTCCAGGGTGTCAAAGGCCGCGTCCAGCGGGTAGATGCGCTCGAATTCCAGCATACTTCCGTCCGACAGCCGGCGCGATTCGTCGAGTTTACCCCGTTCCAGTAGTTTGCGAAAGATACGCAGCGCGGGCGGCCAGGTTCCGACAACGACCGAGGCCCCCGCTTCCGCAAGGGCCTTGGCAATGGCAAAGCCATAGCCGGCATCGTCAGCCACGCCGGCTACCAGGGCACGACGACCGGTCAAATCGATGTTCAACATGCTACCTCCCCAACAAGTGTGCGCGACTGGCGCAGGTCATTTTCCCTGCCTCTTCTGCGCTCTCTCGATCTTCGCCCAGGAATCACGCAACGATACCGTGCGGTTGAACACCAGCGTGCCACTGGACGAATCCGGATCGACGCAGAAGTAGCCCTGTCGCATGAACTGATAGCGACTTCCTGGTGCAGCGCCGGCCAGGCTTGGCTCCACGCGACAGTCCGTCAACACCTCCAACGAGTTCGGGTTGATGTACGACTTGAAGTCCTCCCCTTCCTCGACATCCAGCGGGTTCGCTTTGGTGAACAGCCGGTCGTACAGCCGCACTTCCGCCTTGATCGAGTGGGCCGCCGACACCCAGTGCAGCGTCCCCTTCACCTTGCGCCCGTCAGGCGCGGACCCGCCGCGCGTCTGTGGATCGTAGGTGCAGTGCAACTCAATCACCTCGCCTGTTTGTTCATCCTTCACCACGTCCACGCACTTGATGAAGTAGGCGTTCAGAAGCCGGACCTCACGGCCAGGAGCCAGACGCCAGTACTTCTTCGGCGGGTCCTCTCGAAAATCGTCCCGTTCGATGTACAACTCACGCGAAAACGGCACCTTGCGCGTCCCCATGGCCGGGTCTTCCGGATTATTCACTGCGTCCATCTCTTCCACCTGGCCTTCGGGATAGTTCGTAATCACGACCTTGAGCGGTCGCAACACCCCGAACACGCGAGGAGCGCGTTTGTTCAGATCGTCGCGGATGCTGTGCTCCAGCAAGGCCATCTCGATGACGTTGTGCTTCCCGGCCACGCCGATGCGGTCACAGAAATTGTGGATGGAGGCCGGCGTGTAGCCCCGCCTCCGCAAACCGGAGAGCGTGGGCATCCGTGGATCGTCCCAACTGTTCACGTGCCCCTCCTCCACCAACTGGATCAGCCGGCGCTTGCTCAGCACGGTGTAGCTCAGATTGAGGCGTGCGAACTCGATCTGCTGCGGGTGGTAGACGTCCAGTTCATCGAGAAACCAGTCGTACAGAGTCCGATTATTCTTGAATTCCAGCGTGCAAAGGGAATGGGTAATCCCCTCGATGGAATCTGACAGGCAGTGGGTGAAGTCGTACATCGGGTAGATACACCACCGGTCGCCGGTCCGATGGTGGGTGGCGTACAGAATGCGGTACATGACCGGGTCACGCATCACGATATTCGGGTGGGCCATGTCGATTTTTGCCCGCAGGGTGCGGGCCCCCTCCGGGAATTCGCCGGCCCGCATCCGCTGGAACAGGTCCAGATTCTCTTCCACCGAACGGCTGCGGTACGGACTGTCCCTGCCAAGCTCGGTCAAAGTCCCCCGATACTCACGGACTTCGTCCGCGCTCAGGTCGCACACGTAGGCCTTGCCGGCCTTGACCAACTGCACGGCGTAATCGTAAAGCTGCTCGAAGTAGTCCGATGCGTAGTACTCCCGATCCTCCCAGTCGTAGCCGAGCCAGCGGACGTCCTCCTCAATAGACTCCACGTACTCGACCTCTTCTTTGGTCGGATTGGTGTCGTCGAACCGGAGATTGCACAGCCCGCCAAATTCCTCGGCGACACCGAAATTCAGGCAGATGGATTTGGCGTGCCCAATGTGCAGATAGCCGTTCGGCTCCGGCGGGAAGCGGGTATGAACTCGTCCGCCGTATTTATTTGTCTCCAGATCCTTTGTGACGATATAGCGGATGAAGTCGGAGGAAGTGGCGGCATCGCTCGCGGTCATGGTCTAAGCTCCCTCGTTGCTGTTGTTGTTGAACCTTGGGTAAATTATATGGGTGCGTTCAAAATGGGTTGGTAGGGGCGGGTCTTGCACCCGCCCAGGGCGACCGCAAGGGGTCGCCCCTACAACCGGATTTGAATGCACTCAAATTATATCAGGCGCTGGCTGAATCAACAAGGGAGCACGCGCGTTCATTCATGTGCAATGCTACCGATGACTTGCGACGCCCGAATCAGGGGCACGTAGACCTTGCGGTCGAGCGGGCCGCTGGGCACCTGCAAAGTAACCGCCACCACGGGTGGGGTAGCGAGCTGCTCCGCATACGCAGCGCCCACATTCTCCTCAGTCGGCGACAGTATGAGCAAGTTTGTGTCCAGATTGAAACTGGTGTTGGGGCTTTCGATTGAAAAACCGCTGTCGCCATACGAGAGCCCGTCGCCAGTGTCATCGGGGTCGAATGTGCTGTTGTCCGTGTAGTAGTTGCGCTGCGTGCCGCCCGCCGTTGTCAGGTCCGTTATCATGATGATCGTGCCGGTCGCATGGGAAATCTGTCGCCACGCCGGCACGGGCTGCGTCGGCACAGAGTCTGGCGCGCCGTCGATGGCGACCGCTGCGCTCATGTTGGCATCCAGATAGGTCGTTGGAGTCGATGTCGCAACGGCCTGTTCAGCGAGGTCCCACGAGAAACGGAGACTTTCGATGGTCGCACTCCCGATGGACAACTCTGGCAGATTGATCTCATTCCGCGACTGGAAGAGCCTGCCGTAGGCGAAACCGCCGCTCTCACTCCAAACCAACCGCACCGGTCCATCCTTTACGGGGGAGATAGGGCTCGGTTCAAGGCCACAGCCATCCTCCTGAGTAAGGTTGTCCTCATTGCACGACAGCCGGCGCACAGGGATGTCAAAGACCCGAACCACGATCTCCAGCCGGATCTTGGTGCGATCCAGGATGTCAACCCCGCTGTCATTCAGGCGCAGTTCGTCCAGGCCGGCGCCGTTGTCAAGAAAGCCAGCTTCGTAGCGCTCAGCGATGACGCGTTGTGCAGCCCCGGAGAATCGCACGTAGTCGGCCTCGAACGTCTGGCTGAGTTGTGAACCATGGAAGAGGTAGGCCCAGCGCCGGCTGTCACCGCTCGCCTGTGCCGCCACCTCGATGCGACCGTCCGCTTCGGCCCCTTCGACCCAGGCCGATGGCGGCGCCTGTTCGCCCATGTCTTTCAACATGAATACGATCTCTTCGTCAGCGTCGAGCAAGCCATCCCCCTGGGCGGTGTAAACTCGATCACCGTCCTCGTTCGGCGCCTTCTCGTCGATCTGGGCCGGAATCTGTGTCCACGCACCATCCCGATAGGCGTACGCGAACAGCCCGGTCACAGGCGTACCGAGGAGGCTGCCAATCTGAGCGCCGGCCACGACCACCGGCTGGAAGGAGTAATCGACAGCCGTCTGTCCCACCGTCGCTGCTGGTTGGATGACGATCATTGCTGCCATTAGCACAACCAATGCTCCGCCCAACGTGAAGAGACGCGGCCGTAGTAACGACCGTAGTAACGAC
>JBHHTZ010000293.1:0-5489 GCA_046753605.1 Anaerolineae bacterium | reverse complement strand
AGGTCTCTTCGACCAGCAGGCAGTAGGCAGCCAGTTGGAGGACGTCGGAATCATACGGTTGGGGAGATGAACGGTTCGGTTTCACCCCTTCGACAAGCTCAGGACGCCGCTCAACCGGTATCAGGTGGCCGTTCTGTTCGACCAGGTAGTCGGGTTTGCCGGCGAGGAGGTGCCGGCGCGACCACAGGGGCTTTTCCACCCGATCCCAGGCCCCCGTATCGGTGTAGACGATGCGCCCTTGGGGCAGGCCGGCTTGCTTCTGTTGGATGCCGGCCCGCCGCAGGAGGAGCCAACCGGCGACGAGCAGCAACAGGAAGATAACAGTGAGGGAGGTGGTCATGGCCGTTAGAGAACCCCAAGTTGAACCAGCAAGAGAGCGCCGATGAGAGCGGCCAGGAGCAACAGCATGTACGCCAGCCGGCGCGCGCGATGGTAGCCGGCGACCAATTCGCCGTGCGCCGCGTGGGCCTGCTCGCCCTGGGCCATCTCACGGATGTTGGCCGATTCGAGCCCCTGGATCTGGCCCAGCCACCAGGCGCGGGCGCAGCGGCGTCCTGAGCCTGTCGAAGGGTAGGTGTACTGGCCGACTTCGCTGGCCCTGATCACGCGGCGTGGTTCATCGGTCATCGGCTGTCATCCTTAAGCTCAGCGACTCTCATCCCCGAAAGCAACTAACCTGGCTCTTGTCTATTTCCAAGAGCCGGCTGGCTTAGCTTATTCCCAAGGCTTTCAACGCCGCTGTCAAGGGGTCCGAGTAGAAAATGGGATCCACTTTCTCGATGAGGTCCCCAGGTACTTCGAGGAAGTGTCGCTTGTTGCCCACGGGTATGAGCACCCTCTTTGCGCCGTTGTCCATGATCACCTGCAATGGCTCTACGAGAGAACGTACCGGTAGGATGTTGCCCTGGATGGTCATTTCGCCCAGCACGACCAATCCGGACTGGACCGGTTTCTCCCGGAGCAAGGAATAAAGGGCGACGAAGAAAGCTACACCCCCCTGCGAACCCTCCTTACTGTGCATCAGGTCTACGATCTGAACGTGGAAGTCACAACTGTCCACGTCGCGCTCGATGCCCAGGCGGGTCTTGTTGGCCTTGATGTAGTCAAACGCGGTGACGATGGATTCCTTCATGGCCCGGTCGGGGCTGCCGGTGATACGCAGCTTGCCCGAACCGCTCATGCGACTGACTTCGACGCGGTGCAGCGCCACGGTGTCGCTGTCGGTCAGCGCGGCGGTGTAGACGCTGCCTGGTTGCATCGGGTCCTGACTGATCAGCCGCTGGCCCCCCTCCTCTGGCACGCCGACGAAGCGTTCCTGCATCGACTCGGTGTCGAAGTAGGAAAAAGATGTCTGGTAGTATTCGAAGGAGCCCATCTTCTTTAACTGCTCTTTGACGCGCCGGCGGCCCTCCAGGGCCAGCTCCAGATACTCCTGAAGCTCCTCGCGGGTGGGATCGCCGGCCGGGTGCAGGAGCTTGACCAGGCCAGACACGGTGCGGCGCACAGCTTTGGCATCGCGCGTGTTGAGATGGCTGCCCAGGCTGAAGCAGCGGTCAATGGCATCGGTGTAGTTGCGCCGGCGCAGCTCACGGAAGGCCTCGGCGATGTAGTCCACCACAAAGCCGTAGTGGTCAGTGAAAAACTCGTTGCGCATCTTGGGTATTTCCCAGCCGGGCAGGTAGAAGTGCAGGCGGTCAATCAGCGCCATGTCCTGCATCTCTTCCGGCAGGGGCTGGAATAACGTGCCGGCGCGGACCAGCACCTCAACGGGCTGGTTGATGTTGCCCGCAAAGACTATGGAGGCTTCGGCCACGATCTCCTCCCGCCCCCGGCTGAAGCTGCCGCTCTCCATGTAATCCTTGAGGATCTGGATGGCGGTCTTGTCGGAGAAGCGGATGCCGGCCACTTCGTCGAAAGCGACCGCGTCCCACATGCCCACCAGCCCCACCTTGCGCGTGCTCATGTTGTAGAAGAGATTGGCCACGGTGGTCTTGCCGCCGGAGATCAGGATGGCGTAGGGGGAGAGATCGCGGTAAACGTACGACTTGCCGGTGCCGCGCGGACCCAGCTCGATCAGGTTGTAATTGCGCTGCACCATGGGCGCCAGGCGCATCAGCATGAGCAGCTTCACCCGCCGGCTGAAGGAGGACGGCTCCAGGCCCATGGTGCGAACCAGCAGATCGAGCCATTCCTGCGTCGTCAACTCAGCTCGCGCCGTGCAGTAGTCGTCCAGGCTGAAGGCCGCCAGTTGGATCGGCTTGAAATCGGTGATGAAGAATGGCCGCGCTTTGCCGCCGACCTCCTCTTCGGCGCGGAACTCGATGTCCACCTGGCCCCACACGCCCCCTTCCAGCAACCGCTCGTAGCGCCGAACGAATGTATCGGGGATGTGGACGAAGCGGTGCCCGAAGTTGACCACCTCGGCCCAGTACTTGGTGCCGTCCAGACGCACCAGTGCCTTGTCGATGTAGCGCTGCCGGCCCTGTTCCTTCACCCGCGACTGGGCCTTCATCGCCTCGTCGGGCCGGATGATGCTATCGGCCAGGGTGTTGTTCACCAAACGCAGGCCGGCCTCGATGGCAGCGGGGTCGTCGGTGGCGCAGTACTTGCCCAGGAGGTACTCCAGCACGTACGTCGGTACGTTGGCGCCCACTTTCACCTGGCGCACCAGGTCCTTGCGCACCACCTTGCCGGCGAAGACTGCGGTTGCTTTGCGATCCAGTTCAGACATGTTTCCCCCTTACGATTTACGATTTACGATTTACGATTGGGGGACCGGTCTGTGCAATCGTCAATCGTCAATCGTCAATCGTCAATCGCCAGAATCGTCACAGCACAATGGCGAATGGCACATGATCCAGCCGGGCCAGGCTGACGCCGGTGGTTGCGTCCAGCAGATGGACCGTCACCTCGTCCACCGCCGGCGTCTCGGTGATCATGAGGGTGACGGTGTTCTGAGCGATGGACTGGGGCGCGCCGGCCTCCAGCTCCAGTTGGACGTCTTTGGTCGCTTCCTGGAAGCCGTAGCTGGCCGACACCGGCGCCGAGATCGGCTGATTCCTGGCGCGCACCTCCACGCGGACGGCCGGCGCTTCTATCGGCAGCAGTTCCTGTGAACGGCCTTCGATAGTAACCGAGAGGAACCGCGTTGAGACGGTAGGGCTGCCGAGGGTCAGGGTCCACTGCACCTGAGCGCCGGCAGCCGGTGCGGGGACCGCTCCCGCGTGGACGACCAGCACGGGGATGACCAGCTCGGGCAGCGACAGACCGCCGTGGAAGTAGTCGGTGCTGCCGCCCGGAACCTTGAAGCAGGACAGGTTCCACGGCGTGGCAATCTCCAGGTCGCCACCAATACCGAAAGCCGACAGGGGCCTCCGCAAGACCGCCTCCGGTGCGCCGGCGCCACCGCGGCCGACCCAGACCCGGCGCTTGAGGGTGGTCGTGTCGCCTCCTGGCGCATCAATTCCCTGGCCGCTGGTTAGCTTCTCACCGAAGAGGTAGCCGTGGTCGGCGGTGATGATCACAGTCTGCACACCCAGGCCGAAGAGCGATTTGATTCCACGGCGGAGTTGGTTCAGGACGTCGTCCAGCATCCGCCGGGCCAGGGACGGGTTGGTTTCGCACAGGGTGTCGATCTGCTCGGTCGCCGTGATCAGGACTACCTCGGCTGACTTGAGAGCCTTGCTCAGGTGGATGTCCGACAGCGGCGCCAGTTGGTCCAGTCGAGCCACGGCCACCGGGCCATCCACGGCCGTCCTGAAGTGATCCAGCCGCTCCTGGCGTGTTTTCAGGGTCTTGCCGGCCACGATGGCCGCCAGTTTGCTGCCTCCAGCGGAGACCACGGTCAGGCCATTTTCCGCGCCAGGCAACAGCGCCGCCATGCCGATCTCGGTGATGGTGGGCGGCGTGGCCAGCGCCGGCATCAGCTCGTGAGACCACGCTGCTTCCAGAATGGAGAGGGCCTCACGGGCCATCTCGAAGCGGAGGGCGTCCACCAGGATGTAGGCCACAGGGCCGTTCTTGCTCGCCGGCGCCACCACCTCTCGATAGATGTCGGTCTGGATCATCACCGCTGGATCTGGCGATCCAGCGGGAACGGAGGCAATAGGCAGTTCGAACTTGTCGGTAGCGTAGGCGCGGGTGAAGCGCTCGGCCAGGTCGTTGGAGACGGCCGCGTAGCGTTGCCGCGCCCGGGCAACCAACTGGATCAGCGAGTCATGCTGCTGGGGGTCGAGATCAAAGCGGTGGTAGTCGCGTTCCAGATGGCGCTGGGCGGCGTCCAGGGTGCACCACGGTGCATCGCCGTGGACGTAGTTGGACAGAAGCGATCCGGCCGGCCACGCCTTGCCCTTGAGCGCACTCTCTACCCGCGCCGCTTCGACGAGCACCTGGCCGGCGTCGGAAATGACCTCCCAGCGGGTCTTGATTTCGGGCTTCTGGGTGGACCAGAAGCCCTCGCAACGCGCTACGGCCAGCTCCACCAGGCGTTCGGAGGGGCGGTGTGCGAGCGCCTTTTCGACTTCTGCCTGCAACTGGACTTCGCCGCCGGCAAAGGTCTCTGCCCGCGCCAGGACAGCGAGGTCCAGATCCAGGGGTCCGAGCCCGATTTCAGTTTGGATCCGCCCGGCCCAATGGACGTAGCTCTCGGCCAGGTCGCGCCGTTGGCGCCAGGCCTGGGCCAGGTTCACGGCTGCCTGGCGGGCCACGGCGCTGGGTGCGACGGGAAACGTGCGCAGCGCCTGGGGGACGCTGTCCCCCAGGGCCTCGATAAAATCTGTGAGCAGGACCTGGCGGGCAAGCTGCGCTCGCAGAGCCGCCGGCCCTTGATCGGCCGGCAAGTCCACGCCCAACGCCCGCGCCAGCAATCCTGCCAGGCTACCCAGAGCCTGCCGGGTCTCGATGGTGGCGTCCAGCTCGGAGCTGGCCAGGAAGCGCAGCGCGATTTCATCGATATTGTCGCTGCCGAAGACGACGGCCACCACGCCGGTCAGCTCTACGATGCCTTTTTCGGCCATCTGGTCCAGCTCTGCCAGGGACAATTGGCCGGCCTTGACCTGAGCGACGATTTCCGCCAGGCGCGCCGGCGGGAACACGGTCGCCAGCGCCTGGCGGGCAATGGTGGCCAGGGCGGTGTTCTGTTCTGGGGGCTGTTGGCCGGGCTGGACGACGACGCCGGCCACCTCAAATTCGATCAGTGCGTGGTGGGTCTCTGCCTGGGAAAGCGGGACGCAGATGATGAGGCGGGGTGGGGCGGTGCGCTTTTCCCACAGCGGCTCCAGTTCACGGCGCAGCCAGATGAAGCCGCGCTCCGGGTCGTAGCAATGAACCGCAGCGCCGGCCACGGTCTCGGGTGCCAGGGACTCGGCCAGGTCGAGATAGTCCTGCTTCGGATCATACCAGACGACTGTGCCGTGCACCTCCACTTGTTTGCGGAGGCAGTTGATGAGTGTTTCGGTTACGAGAGCCATGTGGATCTCCGATTTACGATT
>JBHHTZ010000292.1:0-5498 GCA_046753605.1 Anaerolineae bacterium | reverse complement strand
AAAGGGTGCCCACTGATAGGGAACACACCCCGCCTCGGCCATCTCAACCTGGACGGCCCGCAGCGCGCCGGCCACACCCTCTCCCTGCACCAGCCGGCCATAGAAGCGCCCCATAAACTCACCCGCCGCCGCGTCCTCCACCGGCCACAGGCCGGCCACCACCGTGCGCGCGCCGGCCAGGAAGAAAGCCCGCGCCAGACCCATGATCTCATCCCCCGGATGCCGCTTCCCAATCGCCCCTTCGCACGCCGAAAGCACCACCATGCGCGCCCCAAGCCTCAGGTTCAGGATGTCCGCCACCGTCAGGCTATCATCCGCCAACAACACCCGCGACTGCGAGGGGGCCAGGTGGTCCAGCACGGCATGGGTGGCGAAGTGAATCACGTCGTAATTGACCAAATCCCCGCTCTCGTTCAGGCCCAGCAGGGTCTCCCGCGTCGCTTCAGCCCCCCAGAGGACGTGCAACCGTTCGCCTAAAACATCTCGGATGGCAGCGATCTCCTTCACGGCATGAGGCAGGGGGGTCGCGCGCGCGTCGAAATCGGACAGGCCACAGGCCAGCACCTGATCGACAGCATCGATCTCGGTCGCCTCCCTCAACAGCGACTGGAACGTACTCAGACTGGGCACGGTTGTCAGAGGCACGCGGCTCACCAGAGGCCGGCCAGCGTCGTCCAATAGCGCCTGGAAGGCCAGCCCGTGCAGGGGGCCGTGCGGAGCGACGATGAGCAGGTCGGTTTCCGCAAAGCCCCGCGCTTCGGGGGGAATCAGCAGTTGAAACAGATGTTGCAGGTAGGTTCGGCCCAAGGGGTGCGGGGCAGGATGGCCGCGAATGCTCCCCCGGTAGATCAACTCTCGGAAGTCGGCGGCCGGCTCCGTGCACTGGCGCAGCGCCAGACGATCGTAGGTGTTGAGAGGCCGGCTGTGAACGTTCAACTGTTGCGGGTCGAGGTAGAACGTGATCAGTGTGCCATCCAGCAGATAGTAGCTCAGACACGCCCAGCGGGTGGGCAGACACGCCGCGATAGCCTGACGCAACTCCGGCACTGAAAAGGCGACCGGCGCATGGGCCTCGAACCAGCCCGGTGTTACCAGACGCAACCGCTCCACGACCTTTTCGTAGGCCCGCGCCAGCTCCGCCAGTCGGGCCAACGCCTGAGGCTGGTCCCCGCGCAACTCGCTTTCGCCGCGCAAGACGGGGCCGGCTTCATCCACCTCCAGCAGTCTCAGCTTGTGGCGCAGCGACGCCATCTCCTGTCGCAACGTCGCTTCCCGGTTCAGCAGGTCGGCCAGGTAGTCATCCGCCTGAGCAACGCCTCGCCAACCCCAGTCGCCCGCCCACGTCTGAGCCGGCCGGCGTTGGAGCACCAGGGAGGTCTGTGTCTTGCCAGCCTCAGCGACAGTCAGAGCTTGCTCCTCGGCGCCAAGCTCCAGCGCGAGCCGGAGCGTGCCTTCGTAGAGTTGCCGGCGGCTGGCGAAGAAGCCGCCACTAAGCTGCTCCGTGGGCAAGATGGCCCGAACCCGGGCCGTCAGCTCCACGGCCGACAGCCAATGCTCCAGCCCACGGCGCCGATCGCCCTGGATCAATGCGCAGCGCCCCAGCCCGTACCGGGCGCGCCAGGCTTCGTCGGGGAAGCCGGGGGCCAGCACCTCCAGCGCCGCTGTGAAGAGGGACGCAGCCGTCGCTGTTTCACCTCGGCTCAGGTTCACTTCACCCGCCGCCAGGTCACACAGCGCGGCATCCACCAGCAGCTCGTTTGCGGTGAAGACGGCTCTTGCCCTATCCACAGAAGCCAGAGCGTCGTCCGCCCGGCCCATCTCAGCCCGGACACGGGCCATCTCCCGCTCGCAGGCCGCCACGTGCACCGCCATACCCGCCTGCTGGCAGGTTGCCCGCGCCTGCTCCAGGCAGGTCAGGGCCTCCGCGTGCCGGCCCAAGGCCAGATACAAATCGGCTCTATGGGTGTCGCAGCGGGCCACGTAGACGGGCATCCCGCCGGCAGCGAAGGCCTCTCGCGCCTGCCGGTAGTGCTCCAGCGCCTCGGCGTAGCGGCCCAGGCGGCGGTACGTGCCGGCCAGGTTCTCCTGGCACAGCGCAGCGTAGACCGGACTGTCGGCCTCCAGGAAGGCCTGGCGAGCCCGGTCGTGCAGCACCAGGGCGCGGTCGTAGCGGCCCAGCCGGTCGTAGCACAGGCCCATGTTGGTATGGCAGCGGGCCGCCCGCAGAGTCCGTCCCTCAGCCAGGGCTTCCTCGGCTACCTGCCGGTAGAGAGTCAGCGCCTCAGCATAGCGGTTCATGGCATATAGAACGACGGCCACATTGAGGTCGCAGCGAGCTACGTGGGTGCTCAGTGCCTGGGCAACAAAGTGGTCACGGGCACGGCTGTAGGCCTGCAGCGCTTCATCGTACTGATTCAGTCGGTAGTGGGCAATGCCCTGGTATTGATCGCACAGAGCGACCAGGAAGTCCAAGCCCTGCTTCTCCGAAACGGCCCGCGCCTGGCGACAGAGGATCAGGCTTTCGGCATAACGGTTCAGTTCTTCGTAGATCACAGCCTGAACATAGTCGCAGCGAGCAGCGTGGACGGGGGAACTCCCAGGCGCCGGCACACGGCGGGCCTTTTCCAGGCTGTTCAGCGCTTCCTCCCCATCAATGTACCGCAGCGTGATGGCCAGGTCACACCAGATCAGTGCCGCTTCATCCTGGCGGCCGGCTGCGGCAAAGGCATCCCCCGCCCGACTGAGCAGGGCGGCCGCCTCGTGATACCGGTTTTGCTCCAGGTGGAACAGGCCCTCGGCCCGATCACAATAGGCCCGCGCCAGGGGATCGTCGTGGCCGGCCAGGATGTCCCGGGCAAAAGACAGGGCGGCTCGAGCGTCTTCGAACTGCCCCTGGTAGCTACAGGCCATGGCGAGTTCACTGTAACAACGGCCGGCCAGGTCTTGCCGGCCGTGAGCCAGAAAGCGCTCGGCCGCCGCTCGAAGCAGCGGCACGGCTTCGGCAAACCGGCCCAGGGCATTGAGGGCCACGGTCAGAGCCAGAGTGCACTCGGCTTCCAACAACTCGCCGGCCAGGTGCTTCGCGGCGGCCAGGGCCACGTGAGCCAGCGCCCAGGCCCGGCGTGGCGAATGCACCACCTCCGTTTCGGCTTCCGCCCGCAGGCGCTCGATGGTCGCAGGTGCAGGGAGGGTCTCCCCAGCCATCTGCTGAGCCCGGACTGCGGCCGCGTCGGGCGACAGGCGTCCGGCCTGGAGCTGTTCCGCCAGGTCGTGGTAGTAAGACAGCGCAGCTTCAGCCGGCCGGCGCTCCGGCATTGCCTTCTGCCCCGCGCTCTTCAAAAGCGATTTCGCAGGCCGGCTCCTCCGCCTCCAGCGCCGCTTGCAGCGCAGCGAGGGGCATCTCGCCCAGGTCCGCCTGACTCTGCTCATCCACCGGGCCGGCGCGCGTCTCATCTCCCCACTTCAACACCGCCCACAGTTTCTCCGGCAACATCGTCGTGCCGGCAATGGTGGCTCGCAAGTGGAGTTGATCCTGGTGCTGGTCATCGGGTGTGGCCACAACTTCTACCACGACCTGCCCATCCCCCAGAGGGATCGAGTCTGCCAGGAGCAGCAATGGCTGCGGGGATTGGCTGACCCCTCGGGTTCGGGCCGGCACAGGTTGGGCGGAGGACAGGAGATCCCGCACGTAGGCGGAGGTCAGCGTGAAGGTCAGGCGGAAGGGCGCGCCGGCCAGCCGCGAGCGGACCCGTACCCTCCACGGTGTGTCGGGCGCCGGCGGTTCGAGGAACGACAGGCGCGGCGGCGGGAATTGGACGGCCGGATAGCCCTTCGACAAGCTCAGGACGCCGCTGGATGGCGACTCCCGCCTCTCGCGTGTCAGCGTCTCCAACAGGAGTGCGTGGGCCGCAGCGCAGTCGGTACACTCTTGAAGGTGTCGCCACAGCCGTGGGTAGCGCCGGCGTGCATCCTCGTTCGCGAGCTCGGCGTCCACGTAGACATCCAGGAGGGCTTCGCACTCCTCACACGGGATGTTGTCAACCTGGGCGATGGCTTCACCCAAACGCCGGAAGCGTTGGGGCCAGGGCCTGTCCTGAGCCTCCCCAAGGAGCCTGTCCTGGGGCCGTCGAAGGGGACCCGCCTCGGTTAGACGCCGGCGGAGTTCCTGCAAGATCGGATTTTCCTCCGGCGTGTCTTTATCAGAATCGTGGAATTCTTCCCTGTTCACCATACCATCCCTCCAATCCAAAAATAATAACAACTCTGTATCCTATAATGCAATTTCACCACACATTCTTTCACTTTCTTCAGCGAAACTCAGGCGATGTCCTGAGGTCCACCAAAGGGACGAGTTTCCAAAATCTGCTTCAGACGCCGAAGTGCCCGATGGCGCAAATTGTAGACAGCTTGCCTGGTCCTATCCAGGCGTCCCGCAATCTCATCATCGCTCAATTCGTAGAAGAAGGTGTCAACGACGACCTGCTGCTGGGGCCGGCTGCGCAGTTGTGCGATCGCCTGCAGGAGCCACTCTTGCACTTCAACACGCTCGAAGGCGGAGTGACCTGATTCATCGGCCAGGAGATGGTACAGCGAGAAATCGTCACCGGTCTGGTGCTGGCTCGGCCGATCCAGGGAGAGCATCCTGGGCTCCCGGTCTATCAGATCTTGAGATCGGGTGTAACGCTGTAGGATCTGATTCCTCAGGATCAGCGTGGCCCACGCGTCGAAAGAGACGTCGTAGGGAAATGGTTGGCTGAAGACGACCTCGCAAGTCTGCTGCACAAAGCCAGGAGCTTCGTTCGCCGCCCTGGCAGCCGGCACGCGCAGTCGCAGGAGTATGTTGTAAGCCCGGCCGGCCAGGAGCTTACACAGTTCGTTCCACGCCGTCTCATCCCGAGCCGCCAGCGCCTCCACGCGGCGATGCTCTCGGAGATAGCCGGCGATCACCCGATCGATGTAAGCCTCAAGGGAACCACCTTCCGTGCAGAGGGACTGAGGTGAGGGAGAGAAATCCCCCCTGCTCCCCTGCTCCCCTGCTCCCTTGCCCCCCTGCTCCTCTGCGGATCCTGAGCCCGTCGAAGGGCCCCTGCTCCCCTGCTCCCCCGCTCCCCCGCTCAGTGCCATGACTCGCTGAGCTCGTCCTGAAGCCAGGTTACGCGAAACGATGCCGGCGACCCGCTCGATGAGTTCTTCGCGCCGGATCCGGTGTTGCCCCAGGTCTCCCTGGTCAATAGTTTCATTGACCCGATATTCACACACCTGGAGAAGCGAAGTCGCGGTCATACTCTGCATTGGGAGACTCGGTCATCACTGGACAGTAATCAGTCATCAGTGATCAGTGATCAGTGACCAGTAGGTAAGGTCTGATGACTGATCACTGATGACTGATCACTGATGACTGGCAAGCGGTAACTGTATCACGCACAACCCCCAAAGTCAATCCCACCGTGCCCATCCGTGTCCGCACCCCCGAACCTAACACAAAACTAACGCAAGAC
>JBHHTZ010000291.1:0-5513 GCA_046753605.1 Anaerolineae bacterium | reverse complement strand
ATCTACGGGCTCGATGCGACCGCCGTCTCAGTGGCTAACACGCTGGCCCCCATGACCGGGGCAGTCGTGGCCGTAGGGCTGGGGTTACGGGCTCCATTCCTGTTTGCGGCCGGTGTCTACGGCTTGGCAACACTTATGATACTATGGGCAATTCCTACCCGCCAGCCGGAGCGGGCGGAGTTGCCACGGATTTAGGACTCCGCCACTGTACTGCGGCCTGATTCGTCTAGCGCGCAGTGCTTTCGCACCTCCGCCGGCCCCATGTCGGCATTGCTCCTGAGAGACGTCCCTTCGAGCCGCCTCCACCCGCGCCCGAATGATAGCCGACGGCTCACCCTGTCGCTCGCTGGTCAGCCTGTCGTACTCCACCCTGGGCACCTCGATGTGGATGTCGATGCGGTCCAACTTACGCGATAAGTTAGTTGGGCAGGTGGGGCGTGCAATAAGTGGGCCGGCACCGGCCGCTCTCGTGCCACCCCCGAGGCGGCTGACCGTTCGCGTAGTTCTCCGAAAGACTGGCCAATCCCGCTCGAATCGCGACCAACCAGACCTGCCTTGGAGAGGTGGGTAAAGTTGAGACTTGACAGACATGCACAATTGTGTTACAATATTGTATACCATATAGTAGACGACATTGTTTATCAAATTGAAAAGGGTGAAAACTGGGATGACGCAATCTTCACTGTCCATGGCTGCACAAGTCTACGACGCTATTCGGGAGCGCATTTGCTCTGGTCAATATCTCCCTGGCATCCATTTGGTGGAAGCGGACTTGGCCGCGGAGTTTCACGTAAGTCGAATAACTGTGAGAGATGCCCTCAGGAGGTTAGCGGCGGATGAACTGGTAGAAGTGCTTCCGTATCGGGGTGTTCGCGTCCGCCAACTAACAACTCAGGATGTCGAAGAGCTATACACTGTGCGAGAGCCCATTGAGAGCCTGGCGGCGCGACTGGCGGCAGAGGTGCGGGGCGAGGGCCTCAAAGACCTTCGGCGCATCTGCCAGGAAGGGGCGCAGGCGGCGGCGGCAGGGGATGCACGTCGCTATATGCAACTTAACGCACAGTTTCACGCCACGGTACCTGCCATCACTGGCAATAGAACGTTGGTAAAAGTCTTGACACACCTTAACACACAGATGGTGGGCTACCAGTTCTTATCTGCGATAAACCTTGAGCGCATGCAGCAGTCCCAGTCACAGCACGAAGCCGTGCTGCGTGCCATTGAGGCTGGCGACGGCGATCGGGCGGAGTCTGCCATGAGACATCACATCAGGACTTCCCGAGCGGAATTCAGGGCCGGCCTCGCCGATGTTGCCGTGTAAAACTCCTGAAAAGGGCTCCCCCGCATTGAAGCCAGGGCATCCGCGCCGTCTGATATAACGCTCTGGATTTGGACGAATAAGGGAGATCACAATATGTCACATAGTGCTCGCCGAACTCTTAGAGATGCGATGGCCGATAGACAAAGTTGGCCACTGCTTGTGCCTGGCGCTTACGACGCTGGCAGCGCGCGGATCGTCGAGGCGGCAGGATTTCCAGCGGTAGCCGTTTCGGGTTTTGGTATTTCGGCTACCCTCCTGGGACGGCCGGATGCGGGCTACCTGGCATTGCCTGAACTCGTATACGTGGTGGGTCAGATGGCCAGGCATTGTTCGGTACCTCTAGTTGTCGATGCCGATACGGGATTCGGCAATGCTCTTACCGTAATGCGCACCGTCGAGGAACTCATTGGTGCCGGCGCGGCGGCCATCTTCATCGAAGACCAGGTGTCGCCCAAGCGGTGCGGCCACGTGGCCGGCAAGCAGGTGATTCCGGCCGAGGAGTTCGTGGGCAAGATTCGGGCCGCAGACCGGGTACGCCGCGAGCTGGACCCCGACCTGGTGCTGATCGCGCGCACGGACGCCAGGGGTGTGTCTGGCGGGAGCATCGACGACGTGGTACGCCGCGGTCGCCTGTACTGTGAGGCCGGTGCCGACGTGATCTTTCCAGAAGGGCTGATCAGCGCCCAGGAGATAGAGCTGTGTGGAAGCGATATAGACGCTCCGCTCATATACAACATGGCCGGGATATCCCCACGCCTCCCTTTGCCGCAATTGGGTGAATGGGGAGTCTTCTTGGCTGCGTTGCCTGGCATAACCCTTCAAGCCTCGCTGCGCGGAGCCTGGGACGTCTTGCACCGGCTTAAGGCCGAGGGGGTGACATACCTCCAGGAGTTCGAGGCAAGCCTGGTGGGGCACCCTGTCGGCGAACTGCACACCTTTGTAGGCTTTCCCGAGGTGAAACGCCTTGAAGAGGAGTTCCTGCCGGCGGCAGAGGTGCTGGCTCGTTACGAAGGTTCCCTTGGCTTCAGTCTTGATCAGAGTGGAGGAGATTGAAACTGCATCAGGAAGGAGATAACTGGATTCAATGGGTATGACCATAACGGAAAAGATTCTGGCCAGAGCGGCCGGACAGGAGACGGTGAGACCCGGTGACATTGTGGTGGTAGGCGTGGAGACCGCTGTTGTGCTCGATATTTCATTTTTCCTTGATCAAACGCGGTGGCCGGTAAGACTCTTTGACCCGGACAAAGTGGTGGTCATTCACGACCATCTTTCTCCACCCAAGAACATAAGAACGGCAGAAGCAGTACTGAAAGGGCGTCGGTTTGTGCAGGAACACGGGATTACTCGTTTCCACGATGTTGGGGCTAGGCAGGGCATCGTCCATCAGTTGGTGGCGGATGAAGCCTATGCCCTGCCTGGCACCGTGTTGCTGTGTGAGGATTCGCACACGTGTAGCGCCGGGGCTTTGAATTGCTGTGCGCGGGGAATAGGTTCGCCGGAGCTGACGTATGTACTGTGCAAGGGTGAAACCTGGTTCGCTGTTGGCCCCACCATTCGATACGATCTTGTGGGGTCACTACCGCACCTGGTAAGTGCCAAGGATGCCTTCCTGTTCATCGCCGATCATTATGGCTCCCACGAGCAGACGAACATGGAGTTTGGCGGGCCCGCGATGCCGCAACTCTCCCTGAACGCCCGGCGCACGCTCTCGACGATGGCGGCCGAGGTCAGCGCCGAGTTTGCCATTTGGGAACCCGACGATATCCTGATGGAGCATGTTCGATCCCGGACCGCCAGACCGTGTTTTCCTACCTATCCTGATCCCGATGCGGACTACCTAGATGTTCGGACATTGGACCTGGACCAACTTGAACCTTACGTGGCTCTGCCGGACACCGTGGTTCACAACACCGTGCCGGTCAGCGAATTGGACGAGCAGGTAAAGGTGGATCAATGTTTCGTCGGATCTTGTTCAAATGGTACGCTGGATGATCTGGCCACAGCGGCCAGCATTGTCGCGGGCAAGCAAGTAGCGCCTGGGGTGCGCTTCATCGTAACCCCTGGGTCTCAGGCCATCTGTCGGGAAGCGGCCAGACAGGGCATAATCGACATCCTGATTGAGGCGGGCGCTCTGATTACCCCGTCCGCTTGCGGCGTATGCGGTGGGATTGACTACGGCGTGTTGGCGGGCGAGGAGGTATGTCTCACCTCAAGCACGCGCAACTTCAAGGGCAGGATGGGCAGCAGCGAGGCCAAGATTTACATATCATCATCGGCAACCGTAGCGGCCACGGCCATAACAGGCTACATTACCGATCCACGGGCACTTTAGGAGGTGGTGGAGATATGAAGTTCTCCGGACGCGTTTGGAAAGTCGGCGACGACATCAACACCGATCTGATCCTGCCGAGTCCCGTCTTGATGCTGCCATCGAGCGAGTATACGAAGCACATGTTTCGCGCGAATCGTCCGGGATGGGCGCAGCAGGTTCAACGCGGAGACATTCTGGTTGGGGGTCGCAATTTTGGAACCGGGTCGAGCCGGCCCGCCCCCAAAGTTATGAAGGACCTTGGTCTGGCCTGCCTGCTGGCGGAGAGCATAAACGGGTTGTTCTTTCGCAATTGCGTCAACACCGCCTTCCCTGCTCTGGAGGTGCCGGGAATCGCCGAGGCGTTCGAAGAGGGAGATATTGCGGAAGTTGAGTTCGAGCTATGTAGAGTCAAGAACCTGCGAACGAGCAAGGAACTGGTCGGGAAGAAGTGGCCGCCTGTGCTTCTGGGCATTCTCCAGAACGGGGGCATCATAGAAATGCTGGAGGCCGAAGGCCTTCTATTGCCAAAAGACGGGTGAGAACGCCAGTGTTTCACTTGTGGTAATTGGGAAGGTGAAAAAATGGATGTAATCAATAAGTTGGCCAGTAACATCGTGAATACGCGCTACGAGGATATTCCTCGCGAACACGTTGAGGTTGAGAAGCTGGCCGTGCTGGATATCATCGGCGTAACGGCCGCCGGGGCCACCTCTCCCGGCTGCGAAGCGCTGGTGGAGTACGCCCGAGAGACGGGAGGCAGAGAGGAGAGCACCATCCTGATGTATGGGGACCGGGTGCCTGCCGAAATCGCGGCGCTGGTGAATGGTACTTTGGCCCGCGCGCTCGACTTCGAAGTCTGTGGCGGCGGACCGTCACACTCCCACGCCCCTTGCGTGCCGACGGCGTTTGCCGTTGGCGAGAAAGTGGGGGGAGTATCCGGCCAAGACCTGCTCGCGGCAATGGTCCTGGGCACAGACATCTCTTACCGAATTGCCAACTCCTGGCAGGGCAGATCGAAAGGCTGGGATATCAGCATAGCCGTCACCGTTTTCGGAAGCGCCGCTGTGGCCGGCCGGTTGTTTGGATTCGATGAGAAGCAGATGGTGAACACCTTTGGCATTGTCCTTGGCCAGGTAGCAGGCACGCCGCAACCGGCCTACGATGGGGCGTTGACTGCAAGGTTGACCTCCGGGCTGGCAGCAAGGATCGGTGTTTTCTCGGCTTTGCTGGCGAGAAAAGGGATTACCGGCTCAAAGGAGGTGATGGAGGGGCCATACGGCTACTATAATACCTACGCCCGGGGCGAGTATGACCGGTCGGTTCTGCTCGATGGCCTGGGCCAGGCGTTCCACAGCACAGAAACCCCATTCAAGATGTATCCCTGCCACGCTGTCGGCCACCCGGCTGTTGAAGGCATGATAGAACTGGCCACCAAGTATGATATCAAGCCGGAAGAGGTCGAGGAGATCAAGCTAGACCTGGCGCGGGGCGGGAACTTTGATGCCTTGTTGACCCGTCCCTTCGAACTCAGGGAAATCCCTCAGGTTGATGCCCAGTTCTCCCACCCCTATGTTGCTGCCAGCGCCTTATTACGCAGAAGCTGCACCCTGGAGCATTTTACAGACGAGTACGTGTTGGACCCCCTGGTTCAGGATTTGGTGGCCAAGGTGAAGGTAGAGCAAGTTCTCGACCCACCGTCCCACTCGGTTCTTCCGGTCAGGTCAGGGGTAGTGAAGAAGGATGGCACGTGCTATTCCGTGCAAATTGATTATTGGCGAGGAAGCCCATTCCGTCCGGTTGGTAAGGAGGATGTGGTCGGCAAGTTCAGAGATAACATCGAGTACTCCCGAAAGTCCGGGCCAGGGCTGTCGAATAAGG
>JBHHTZ010000290.1:0-5514 GCA_046753605.1 Anaerolineae bacterium | reverse complement strand
TCGCCGGTGATGCCGTCTTCGCCATATACCCGATTTCAAGAACACAGGT
Source organism: Anaerolineae bacterium (assembly GCA_046753605.1). Taxonomy (GTDB): domain Bacteria; phylum Chloroflexota; class Anaerolineae; order Epilineales; family JAANWY01; genus JBHHTZ01. Next base: position 5,465 of record JBHHTZ010000290.1, on the reverse strand, counting down.
AGGTGGAAAAGCTGTCTAATCCGAGGCCTCACGGAATGCCCGTTTGCCAAGCTCTGATTATGCACCAAGCAGCGCCCAAGGCCAGAACAGTAAAGAACACCACTCTCCCAAAGCCGGTGCTGCAACCAATGCGACGCAAGTCCCGGGCTTCCTGCTCGATCTCCTGAATTTCATCCTTCTTTTGCTTTACTTTCTTTCGCGCCGTTGCCGTTCGACCTATGACCAGGTCCCGTGTATTTTGGAACCACTCGTAGGCATTCATGACAACGAAGATAAAGAAACCTCCAAGGACAAGCCCGATAAGGAGCGAAGACCGATCGTGGCCCCCCAGAATATGCGATAATAGCTGCATGGTTTGCCTTTGACTTGCGCCCTGAGCTGAAACAAACAGGAGAGTGCTATCACACTGGACAACACGTACCACATGCACTGGGTGATAGTGCCGAATGCTGGCCACTGAGCTCATAGCCTCCCTGGCTCGGCCAGAGAGGGCGCACTAGCCAGAAGCTGGAGGTGTCAACTGCGAGTCGTCCGGCCGTAAGAGGAGGACCGGTTTTTGTCAAAGACGACCGGAGGCCAAACGGACGTGCTTACGCCGGCCTCTCCCGCGCCTTCTCCAGCAACGCCACCGGCAGAACATCGTCCATGCGGTTGACCAGCACCAGGTTCAGGTCCCGGCGGACGCGGTGGGGAATCTCGACCAGGTCCTTGGCGTTCTGCTGAGGCAGCAACACCGTCTTCAAGCCGGCACGATGGGCCGCCATCACCTTTTCCCGCAGCCCGCCGATGGGCAGCACGCGCCCGCGCAGCGTGATCTCGCCCGTCATGGCCACGTCCCGATGCACCGGCCGCTTGCTCAGCGCCGAGATCAGCGCCGTGGCGATGGTGACGCCGGCTGACGGCCCGTCCTTGGGTACTGCGCCTTCGGGTACGTGGATGTGGATGTCAAGCTGGTCGAAATCTTTCACCCGGATACCCAGGTGTTTCGCATTCGCCCGCGCGTAGCTGAGCGCCGCCTGGGCGCTTTCCTGCATCACGTCGCCCAACTGACCCGTCAGGGTCAGATTTCCCTTGCCGGGCATCAGCGTCACCTCAATGGACAACAGATCGCCGCCGGCCTCCGTCACCGCCACGCCCGTAGCCACCCCGATCTCGTCCTGCTCTTCAGCCATGCCGTAGGAGTACTTGGGCGGGCCAAGGTACCGAGCCAGCGAATTGGCGCTGATCTGTTTCGGCGCCGGCTTCCCCTCCGCCACCCGCCGCGCCGCCTTGCGACAGATTCGGGCGATCTCGCGCTCCAGGTTGCGCACGCCGGCCTCGTGCGTGTATTCGCGAATCATTCCCCGCAGCGCCCCCTCCGAAAACTTCAGCGCCGTCGATCCAAGGCCGTGTTCATCCAGTTGCCTCGGAATCAGGAACCGGAATGCGATCTCGATCTTCTCCTCTTCGATGTAGCCTGGGAACTGGATCACCTCCATCCGATCCAGCAAGGCCGGCGGAATCGGCGCAACCCAGTTGGCCGTTGCAATGAACATCACGCGACTCAGATCGTAGTCCACGTCCAGGTAATGGTCCGAGAACGCGTAGTTCTGCTCGGGATCGAGCACTTCAAGCAATGCTGCGGACGGGTCCCCTCGGAAATCCATGCCGAGCTTGTCTACTTCGTCCAGCATGAACAACGGGTTGACCGTGCCGGCGCGGCGCATGGTCTGGATAATCCGACCCGGCATAGCACCGATATACGTCCGGCGATGGCCGCGAATCTCCGCCTCGTCCCGAATTCCGCCCAGGCTCACCCGCACGAATTCACGACCCAGGGCCTCCGCTATGGACCGGCCCAGGCTGGTCTTGCCCGTGCCCGGCGGCCCAACAAAGCACAGGATTGGGCTGCGCATCTTGTCTGGAGCAAGCTTCCGAACAGCGATGTGCTCAAGAATCCGCTCCTTGGCCCGTTTCAGGCCGTAGTGATTGGCTTCCAGGACCTCAGCGGCATGACCGATGTCTGCATTCTCGTCCTGTGCCGCCTGCCACGGCAACTCAATCAACCAGTCCAGGTAGGTGCGAATAATGCCCGTCTCGGGCGCCATGGGCGGCATCTCGGCCAGCCGACTCAGTTCTCGCCCGGCCTTCTCTTCGACCTCAGCCGGCATGGCAGCGTCGGCAATCTTGGTGCGCAGTTCCTCCAACTCCTGCGACAGCAGATCAGCCTCCCCCAGCTCCGTCTGGATGACGCGCATCTGCTCGCGCAGGTAGTATTCACGCTGGCTCCGGTCCACCTCTTCCTGAACCTGGCTGTGAATCGAGTCCTGGAGTTGCAGGACCTCCAGCTCCTCGCTGAGGAAAAGGCTGAGCCGGCGCAGGCGCTCCAGGGGATCGAGAGTCTCCAGGACAACCTGTTTGTCCTCAAGCGCGAACTCCATCATAGACGCCACGACATCTGCCAGCAGACCGGGCTCCTCCACATTGATGGCGGCGAGGAAGGCGTCTTCGGGGATGTGAGGACTCAAGTCAACACACTGTTCGAACAGGGTCAGCACTTCACGCCGCAGAGCCTCGGCGGCCACGCCGTCTTCTGACGACACGAACAGGGGGACAACCTCGACGCGGAAGTAGGGCTCCGTCTGTGTAAACCGGATGATCTGGACGCGCCGTTGGCCCTGTGCCAGTACGCTGGTGTTGCCGTCGGGCATGCGCCAGGTACGCCCTACCATGATCTCGGTCCCGACAGCATACAGATCGTCGATCAGAGGCTCCTCGATCTCCGTGTCGCGCTGCGCCACTACAACCAACGAGCCGTCCCCAGCGGCGGCAGCCTCGACCGCATCGAGGGAGCGGTCACGCCCAACGAATAGTGGAATCATCATGTGGGGAAACATAACGATGTCGCGTGCCGGCAGCAACGGGCACTCGATGGTAGACTCAATCGGTACGGGCCGATATTGGTGTGCCTCGACCATGTCAGCAAGTTCCTCCAGGGGAGCAGGATGATTTTCTATGTTGTACTATACCATATTTCGCGAAGATATTCAACATAGGTCACGCTGATGCTTTCGGCGGATCGTGCGGCGGAAGTGGCCGGCCCATGAGCCGGAACCAGGCCATCCGCGCCTCGGCAGCCGCGAACAGCGAGCCGGCCACCAGGATGAGATCGTCCTCGCCTGCCCTCTCGAAGGTGCTCATCAGCGCCTCCGCAACTGTAGGGCTGACCTCAGCACGGCGACCGCGCCGGCGAGCCATCTCTTGCAGCGTGGCCGGCTGAGCCGCACGCGGGTGATCAGCCCGGGTGACGATGATCTGACCAGCGGCCGGCAGCAGGACCTCGAACATATCGTCGATTCTTTTGTCACTCGATGCGCCGAAGATGAGCACCACATGTCTCTGTCCCAACAGACGGTCAACCGTGTCCAGCAAGCAGCGGGCCGCAGCGCCATTGTGAGCGCCATCGACCATGATCCAGGGCTGCCGGCTGAGGAGATCAGTCCGGGCCGGCCATTCAACCGTCGCCACGCCCGTGGAGATCGCCGCAACGTCTAGCGGGAATGACAGAGCCCGCAGTTTGTGAGCGGCTGCAACGGCCACGGTGGCGTTGATGGCCTCGTGAGCGCCCAGAAGTGGCATCCGCAGACGCAGTACATCTCCGGCAGGACCTCGAACCTCGATGGATTGGCCGTCGGGGGACATGAACAGCAACGTGCCAGTCCAGTCCCTTCCAACCCTGGTGAGCGCTGCTCCCAGACCGCTGGCGACGCGCTCAATGACAGGCATCGCATCGGGAGGCTGAGGGGCGACCACCGCCGGCACGCCGGGCTTCAGGATGCCGGCCTTGTCGTGCGCGATCTCCGCAATCGTGTCGCCGAGAATCTCCGTGTGGTCCAGGCTGATGGGTGTGATCACCGACAGGAGGGGCGTGACGACGTTCGTCGTGTCCAGCCGGCCCCCGAGCCCCACTTCGACTACCGCGACGTCCACCTGTTCCTGTGCAAAGATGTCGAAGCCCATCGCCGTAGTGACTTCGAAGGTCGTGAGGCCCTCCAGGGTTTCCAGCAAACCGCGATGGTTCCCGATCCAGCGGATGACCTCTTCCTCACTGATGAACCGGCCATCGATTCGGATGCGCTCGCGGTAGGTGTGTAGGTGTGGTGATGTGTAGAGCCCGGTGCGATAGCCGGCGGCCCTCAGGATGGACGCGAGCATGACGGCGGTGGAGCCCTTACCCTTGGTGCCGGCGATATGCACGGTGGGATACCGATCCAGCGGATTCCCCAGTTCAGCCAACAGGGCGCGCATCCGATCCAGCGTGTAGTCGGCCCGCGTCTGCTGGCCGGCCGGCCGCGTCTCGAAGTTAGCAAAAGAGTAGATGTAGTTGAGTGCTTCCTGATAGTCCAGGGCCATGTTGGGTTGCTCGAATTCAGTTGGGTGTATTCAAATCCGCCGCGTCTACAATTGTAAGCATTGAGCGCTTTCGTGCAAGTGAGTCTTGCTCGGACCCGTGTCGTTTGCTATAATCGCCGGCGTGTGGACCAAACAGAAGCCTTCAACCCTGCGCACCGAGAGATGGCTGATCGGGGCGACGATGCTGCTGGCATTTAGCCTGCGCGTATATCGGCTGGCCGGCCAGAGCATCTGGTACGACGAGGGGCTCAGCATCTACTACGCCCGCCGGCGCCTGCCGGAGCTGCTGGCGCTGGTCTCGGGCAGCGACCACCCGCCGCTGTATTTCTTGTTGCTACATCTCTGGCTGCGCGGGACGGCTTTCGGCCAGCCGGCCACCGAATATCTGGTGCGTTACCCATCAGTCATCTTCGGTGTGCTGCTGGCGCCGCTGATCTACGTGTTCGGTCGCCAGTTGTTGGGCGAGCACGCCGGCCTCCTGGCCGCCCTGCTCATCGCCATCTCCCCCTTCCACGTCTGGTACAGCCAGGAAACACGCATGTACACCCTGGTCGCCGTCCTCACCCTGTGGGCCAGCTACGCCCTGCTATCCAACCTCCAATCCCCAACCCCCAATCTCCAATACCCAATACCCAATACCCACTACCCACTACCCACTACCCGCTCCTCGCTGGCCACCTATTGCCTCACCATGACCCTGGCCCTCTACGCGCACTTCTACGCCACCCTGATCCTCCTGGCCCATGCCGTCTTCGTCACCTGGTGGGCGTGGCGTAGAGGCCGGTGGCGCGCGTGGGCCAGGTGGGCCGGCGCATCGGCTGTGGCCGTCCTCCTCTTCTTGCCGTGGGGCGGATTGGTGGCCGGCCAACTCCGAGCCAACGACACCTACTGGCGCGGCACACTGGCCCTCGGTCGCACCATCTCCCACACCGCCCAGGCATTCGCGGTCGGTGAAACCATCTCGGGGCACATGGCAATCGCTGCAACCCTCGCCTACCTGTTGCTCGGAGCCATCGCCCTACTGGCCACAAAGCCCGTAGTCACGACCGTTGTAACGACTTCAGCCGTTCGAG
>JBHHTZ010000289.1:0-5518 GCA_046753605.1 Anaerolineae bacterium | reverse complement strand
CTCCCGGTTCGACCTGATCACCGGGAACCAGGGGGTTAGAATCGACCACCTTCACGATGCTGGGGTCGAAGCTTATCTGGAGATCAACTCCAAACAAGTCGGACACGTTATCAATTTGGACATCGACTGTTGTTGTGTCCCCTACATTGATGGTCTGTGCCGCTGGCTGAATCGAGACGACAGTCTCGGTTTGCTGGTCAGGCGCGGCCATCGCGCCGGCCGCAACCACTGCGTAGCCAGCGACGAGCAGAACCAACAGCAGGGACAACATACTGAACTTGGTAGCTGCGGACGCGTAGCGAGTCATCCCTATGCACCTCCTTGAAGCGGGATGGGCCGACGGCGGTCTGCCGGCCCTGCGACATGAATAGCGAAACACATCTTCCTGGAACATGGGCAGAGCCCGATGAGTGGGCCACCGGGCCACACAGGAAGAAGGCTGTCACCGGGCTTATCATACCACAAGAACATCATTCTGTCAACCTTTTTTATGTCTACTCTACCTCCTTTTTCCTTAAAAGTCGGCGCGATACCCCCTATATCTTGTGTTTCTTGCCATGCCAACCACAACCGATTGTGGGTCACAGCGAGAACACTTATGAAAAGTCCTGCGCCACCCGCGCTTGAGGATACACTCAGTGGCCGCCGAGTTGACGCCCCCGAACAAGTGATGGTAGAATTCATTGTTGATGGACGGTAACCCATTTGCCTCCCCTACCGTTACCCTGATGACCGATTTCGGTCTCGCGGAGCCGTACGTAGGCGTCATGAAAGGCGTGATTCTAAATCTCGCCCCGAATGCTTCGCTGGTCGATCTCTCCCACGCTATCCCTCCGCAGGATGTTCGGCGAGCGGCCTTCCTCCTATCAACCGCTGTTGACTATTTTCCTGCCGGCACGGTCCATGTCGTCGTCGTGGACCCCGGCGTAGGTGGTGAACGCCGGCCCATTGCCGTGCAGACCGATCGGGCCTACTTCGTGGCACCAGACAACGGCGTTCTCACGCTGGCACTCACGCACCAGCGGACCGAGATCATCATCCATCTGACCAATTCGGACTACTGGCTTCCAGAAGTCAGCGCCACCTTTCACGGGCGAGACATCTTCGCACCGATCGCGGCTCATCTGGCACTGGGTGTGCCCATCAACGATCTGGGCACGCCTGTAGAAGACATAGTCCGGTTGCCCGCGACAGCGCCAGCGCGTCAGCCTGATGGCAGTATCCAAGGCCAAATCCAGCACATCGACCGATTTGGGAACTGTATCACAAATGTGCCGTCGAACATGCTGCCTGCCGATGCACGAGTGGTTGTTGCGCTTGCCGGCCAATCAATTCGGGGCATCTCGCCCACCTACAGTGCAGTCGAATCCGGCGCCGAGCTGAGCCTGATCGGCAGTTCGGGTTTCCTGGAAATTGCTGTTCGCGCCGGAAACGCCGCTGAACGGCTAGGTGTCCAGGTCGGTGACGCCGTTCTAATTGAACGGATGTAGGCTCCTAACACCCTGGAACTCTCTCCACTGACCCGGCGTCTTCGATGAAGAAGCACGATCCATCAAACATGCGAAGGAGCACACATGTCCAAGTTTATCATCGAGGGTGGACAGCCTCTGCGCGGGACTGTCACGCCCAGTGGCAACAAGAATGCTGCACTCCCGATCCTCGCGGCGTGCCTCCTCACTGACGAACCGATCACCCTGGAAAACGTGCCGCGTATTCGGGATGTCGAAACGATGCTCCAACTCCTGGCCGATCTGGGGGCCGAGGTTGGCTGGACAGCCGGCAACACCCTGCGCGTCCACGCTGCCTCGCTTCGCAAGGCAGAGCTCGATCCCGATCTCTGCCGGCGAATTCGCGCGTCGATCTTGTTAGCCGGCCCGATGCTGGCGCGCGCCGGCCATTTGACACTGCCTCCCCCCGGTGGCGACGTGATAGGCCGGCGACGAGTGGACACGCACCTCCTGGCCCTCCGCAACCTTGGGGCCAAGATTGCGATCCATACCGACGGATACGACATGATCGCCAACGGTCTCAAGGGGCAGGATGTCTTGCTCGATGAGGCCAGCGTTACGGGCACCGAGAACGCCCTCATGGCAGCCGCCACAGCAAAAGGCACGACGGTCATCCGCAACGCGGCCTCCGAGCCCCACGTTCAGGATTTGGCACGCTTCCTGAACGTCCTCGGAGCGCGCATCAGCGGCGTCGGGAGCAACACTCTCGTCGTTGAGGGTGTAGAGGCTTTGTCGGGAGGCCACTTCCGAATCTCGGCCGACCACATTGAGGTGGGGAGCTACATCGGTCTGGCTGCGTTGTGCGGCGATGGCGTTCGCATCACCGATGCAGCGCCAGAGATGTTGCGCATGATTCGCCTCGTCTTCCGCCGGCTCGGCGTCGAGGTGGAGATCACTGGCAGCGACGTGTATGTGCCGCCCAACCAGTCGCTGCGCATCATTGACGATGCCGGCGGTGCCGTTCCCAAGATCGACGATGGACCGTGGCCGGCGTTCCCGGCCGACCTGATGAGCATTGCCCTGGTTCTGGCCACGCAGGCCCAGGGCACGATCCTGATCCACGAGAAGATGTTCGAGAGCCGGCTCTACTTCGTGGACAAGCTCATCAGCATGGGTGCCCGAATCATCCTGTGCGACCCTCACCGGGCGGTTGTCGTGGGACCGGCGCCTCTTCACGGCGCGCCGCTGGAAAGCCCGGACATCCGCGCCGGCATGGCCTTGCTCATCGCCGCCCAGGCGGCCGATGGCCGGAGCGTTATCCGTAACATCGGTCAGATCGACCGGGGATATGAGCACGTCGATGATAAACTGCGTGCTCTGGGGGCCAGAATCGAGCGCGCCGACTAAGAAGATCGCTCTGGGAGTTCAGAAGCTGTCGATATTCAGCATAGCCCGCCTCGGGCCAGACTGGCCCGAGGCTTTTCTTTTGTTCAGGTACAGACACTAAGGCAATCATAGTGTACACTATTTCTGCGAAAACCTAATACCACTAGATACGGGGTGGTCGTGAGTTTGGCAGCGGTATATATAGTGGTATTGCCTGCCCCCGCCGGCGCCTGGCTCCAGCTCCGGCTGCGGCCTTCGCGGCGCGCAGCGCAGCCAATCGTAGACTTCTGGAGGAGTCGTCGAAATGGCGCGCGCGGCCTTACTTGTCGCACATGCCCTTCTATGCTAGAATCGCCTGCTACGCAATGAGACAGCACGACAAGAGCATCCTCGTGGTCGACGGCGCACAGGGGGACGCCAATGACGACTTGAGAGGAGGAAACGCAGAATGAAGACAATAGGGGTCCTCACCGGTGGAGGGGACGTGCCCGGACTGAATCCATCCATCAAAGCGATCGTCTATCGAGCCGTGGCCGAGGGCTATCGCGTCGTTGGTATTCGCCGCGGATGGGCCGGCCTCCTGTGCTACAACCCCGACAGTGACGAAGATCAGACTCACCTGGCACAACTCCTGACCAAGCAAATGGTCCGAACTATTGACCGGACTGGCGGCACGTACCTCCACACCTCGCGTACAAATCCCAGCAATGTCAACCCACTCGGCGCCCCCGAGTTCCTGGACGACTACCAGTACGTCGAGACAGAAGCGGGGACACGCGATTACACCCCGCACATTCTGCAAGTTCTGGACAGTCTGGAGATAGATGCCCTGATTCCCATCGGTGGTGATGACACGCTGGGCTACGCTGCGCGCTTGCACGATGAAGGTTTCCCAATTGTCGCCATCCCCAAGACGATGGACAACGATGTGTACGGCACCGACTACTGCATCGGCTTCTCTACCGCCGTCACCCGCAGCGTGGACTTCATTACTGCACTGCGGACGCCGGCCGGCTCCCATGAGCGCATCGGCATCGTGGAACTCTTCGGTCGCTACTCGGGGGAGACTTCACTGATTTCCGCGTACCTGTCCGGGGCCGACCGCGCAATCATCAGTGAAGTCCCCTTCGATCCTGAGAAGCTGGCGAGTCTGTTGGTGCGAGACAAGCGCAATAACCCCAGCGGCTATGCAATTATGACCATCTCTGAGGGGGCGCAGATGATCGGCAATAAACGCATTCAAGACGGTGAGCGGGATGCGTTTGGCCACAGAAAGCTGGGTGGTATCGGGGCCATGACGAGCGAGGCAATCAAGGAGATCACGGGCGCGAAGACGATCTATCAGCAGTTGGCCTACTTGATGCGCTCTGGCGCGCCCGACGCCCTGGACCGCATGGTGGCTATCTCGTACGCCAATCTTGCGATGGATTTGCTCCTTCAAGGCCAGACGGGACGGATGGTGGCGCTGCAGGAAGGAAAATATACCCATGTGCCGGGCAACACGCCGGCCAAAGGCGTCAAGCAAGTCGATGTGGACGAGATGTACGACATCGAGGCATACAGACCGAAGGTCACGAAGATGCTGGGCAAGCCGATGTTCCTATACTGAGGGTGACTGAAGCATGTCCTGAGCCCAGTCGAAGGGAAGGGCCTGTCGATGGGGCATTGCTACAAGCCTTGACTGCCGCCCGAGATATAATATAATAAGGATACCATTGGCTGGGGCATTGGATTGCCTCTCGACCCAACAGAAGGAGGAGGAAAGATTATGAAGAAACTGCTGCTCATCCTGAGCGTGGTATTCGCAGTGGTAGTGCTCGCGGCGTGCGGTGGCGGAGCAACCCCGGCCGCACAACCAACTGCGCCACCCGCTCCCACACAACCCCCCGCGCCACCTCCCACGGAGGCACCGGCGGCGGCAACGGACCTGGGCGGAAAAGAGGTCCGCATCGCGGTGGAGAACGCCTACCCGCCCTTCAACTACATCGACGAAGCCACCAACGAGCCGGACGGCTGGGACTACGAAGCCTGGCGCGAAATATGCAGCCGGCTTAACTGCCAGCCCGTCTTCGTCGAAGCGGCCTGGGAAGGGCTGTTCGAGGCCATGCAGGCCGGCCAGTACGACGTGGCGGCTGACGGCATCACCATCACCGAGGAGCGCGACAAGATCATCGACTACTCCATCCCCTACCTGGAGTACGGCCAGGTCATCCTGGCCCGCGCCGACGAGGCCAACATCACCGACAAGGACTCGTTGGTGAACTCCGAGGCGGTGGTGGGCGTGCAACTGGGCACCACCAACGAGAACACCGCCATGGACTTGGTAGGTGAGAGCCGCGTCAAGAGCTTCGACACCTTCGACACGCCGGTGGCGGCCTTGATCACCGGCGATGTGGATGCGGTCATCATCGACAAGGTGGCGGCGGTCGGGTTCATGGGAGAGAACCCCGGCAAGCTGAAGATGGCCGGCGATGTGACCAGCGGGGAGTTCCTGGGCTTCGTCTTCCCACCTGGCAGCGATCTGATCGCGCCGGTGGATGCTGCCCTGGAGGCGATGAAAGCCGACGGCACCCTGGAGCAACTGAACAAGAAGTGGTTCGAGCCTGAACCGGCGGCCGGCGCGATGGCAGACCTGGGCGGAAAAGAGGTCCGCATCGCGGTGGAGAACGCCTACCCGCCCTTCA
>JBHHTZ010000288.1:0-5522 GCA_046753605.1 Anaerolineae bacterium | reverse complement strand
CGGTCATCAACGGGAAGTCACCAAAGAAGACTTCCTGCTCCTGAATCTCGCCGGTCTCGCGATTGATCAGGCGTACACTCACCCACAAGGGTGATGCGTACGTCATGTCCATGTCGCGGCACTCTTGCTCGGTATACTTGGGTTCATCAAAGCGATAATCGTAGAAATGGAGTTCCAGGTTCTGGTTGAAGCTCACGATTGGCGATACTTCACCCAGCAACTGGCGCAGCCCGACTTCCTGAAACCAGGTGTAGGAATCCAATTGCACCCGGATCAGGCTGGGTAACTCCAACACATCGATAATACGAGCGTACGACTTGCGCCGCTGGGCCGGCACGATACTGATTCTCTCAAAAGCCGGCAATTCCATCACAGATTCAGTAACAAGACTACCATCCCCGCCCAGCTCCGTGTACGTCTTGATTGCGTCAGCCATGCCATTGGCCTCCTGAATTCACTAGCACCCCAGAAAAACGACGCACCAATTCCCACTCAGTCATCCTGACGTGGGGAATATACATCACTGCCGATCAACACCAGGTGGTTAGCGAGTACACCTTAACCTGTCAAGCCAAGATCAAACTTAGAAGCTCTACCGCGTTTATCCCGTCGAAGTTGGATGTGAGAAGGACGAAATGAGATTCTGATGCGTCGGCAAGCCCAAAACCGCAAGTAAGTAGTTTACTAAAGAAATCGATTTTTGTCAAGTGCGCCGCCGGCCTGTTTGCGCGGTACCCTTCCTCTATTATTTCAGGTTGGACAATAGGCCACTACCAGTGGTATAATCAATGCCAATCGAATATTCAGAACGTGGGGTTGTCTACCAGCAAAGGTCACAGCAAGAATGCCGACACGCAGTTTGCGTAGCAAGGAGAAGTTCGGGGCAACAGTTGGCCTGTTGACCCCCGACCGTGCAACCAACAATCTCAAACGCCGTAACGGTATGTCCTCTGATCTCTGGTCCCGCTGTCGAGAGAGTGTTGCACCAACTACGAAATGATTGCCGGCGATTTCGTCGCCACCACGTCGCCGGCACTTCTGGACAACGTTTCAAGCCTGTCTGACCAACTCGTAGTGCCGTCTTCAGCGCTGCTCGAAGCCGCAAAAGCCGCCACTACGAACACCTTTCGGACAAGCTGTTAACGCAGTTGGGTGATCAATCTCGACCTCTTGCGAAGATTTCAAGAAGTTTCGCCTCGATCCAACATAAGATTGATGGCCAAGCCTCACCAGTTACGTGCCAGGTTGGATACCCTGTTCTTGTTGACGACTCGTGCCGCTGTCACTGCCGGCCAGTCGCGCACCTTGAAGGTCGTGCGATGGAGCCAAGATTGTAGCACACTCCGCTGATCTGCGTCATCCTGTTTGCAAACGGCGCGGGAGACCCTCGAACTCCCGGTACGATTCAAGCGTCTTCCCAACAGTATTGCGTAGCCAGCTCCATGAACTGAATCCAGTGTGACTTTCAGGGCGTGAGATACCAGCTTCTCCGCTTACCTCCCACGTTCCCTGAGAGTGAAATTTACTCGCTGCCCGACAATCCGAGAGCGGGCAGCCCAAGGAGACATGGAGCAATGGAAAGTCAATACTATGACAGGCGAGTTGACGTTGCCGTTTTTGTAGACTTCGAGAACATCTACATCTCCGTACGCAACAAGTATGACGTCAACCCGAATTTCGAGTCCATCATGGACAAATGCCAGGAGTATGGCCGGGTGACGATTGCCCGGGCGTACGCCGACTGGTACCGCTATCCCCGAATAACCAACGCCCTATACGCCAACAGCATTGAGCCGATCTACGTGCCCACGTACTACTACGACAGGAGCCAGGGCAGAACTGGCAAAGCGATAAAGAACAGCGTCGATATTCACCTCTGCATCGACGCCATGAGAACGCTGTACACGCATCCGACCATCGAAACATATATCCTGATCACGGGAGATAGAGACTTCATTCCTTTGATCAATGCCATGCGGCAACACGGCAAGACGGTCGCGGTCGTCGGGGTGGCGGAGGCCGCATCATCCCACCTGGCGCAAAGCGCCGATGATTTCATGTTCTATCGGCAACTGCTGGACAATGGCGAAAAGCCCACACAGGCAGCCAAAGATCCATACGCGGCCCTCGTTGAGGCGATTCACATGGCGCGTCAGCGGAACAACGTGTGTACGCTTGCAACACTCAAGCTCCTGATGGTGGAGGTCATGGGCGCCTTCGACCACTCGAAGTACCGGGATCATCAGGGCAAGCCATTCAGCAAGTTCAAGGACTTTGTGAGGGAAGCAGAGCGACGTGGCCTGGTGCAGATCTTCACCAGCGGCACTGTCAATGAAGTCTTCTTGCCTCAAGAAGATCCGTACGAGCTCAGCCAATTCGCACCCGAACCACCACCGTCCGTGGAAGAGCCGGCGCCGGCACCCGAGGACGGCCTGGGGCCGCGCGAGTGGCGCGCTTTCGAGGAAGCCGTGGCCGACCTCAACGAGCCGGCCCTGTTCATCCAAATCTATGACTCGCTGCGCAACTCCCGCAACAAGGACCGGATTGACCTGTCAAACCGTGAGATCAAGAAAATGATCAAACAGGCAATCAACTCCGGCATGCTGGAACGACAGACCAAGGGAAGTCACGCATACTACGCCATCAACCGTAGCCATCCGAATTGGAAAGCCTGGAGCAGTTGAGCGAAACGGTCAGCCGTCAACGCCCGCGCAAGACATTCATAAGGCGAATATGGCCCCCAGCAAAGCAATCTTCAACCCGATCGCCGGCCGCGGCCTGGTATCGCGGCTGGAGCCTACAATCGTCGAGACGCTGCGGCGCTACGAAGTCGAGTTCGATCCGGTTACTACCACCGATCGCGGCGACGGCGCTCGGCTGGCACGCGAGGCGGTAGAGGCCGGCTACCGCTCGATCATCGCCGTGGGTGGCGACGGTATCGTCCACGAAATCGTCAACGGGCTCATGCAGGCCGGCGCTGGTCCCGACGATGTCATCCTGGGCGTCGTGCCGGCCGGCTCCGGCAACGATTTCGTCAAGATGCTCGATCTGCCAGGCGAGGATATCGCGACCGCATGTCTACGAATCGGTCGAGGCCAGACACGTGTCGTGGACGTGGGGCAGATCAATGAGATGGTTTCCGGCGGCCGGCCCATATTCTCGGACCGTGTTGGCCGGCCAGGCTACTTCGCCAACATGCTGGGGATCGGCTTCACGGGGCTGGTGGCGGTTGAAAGCCAGAAGATCGATTGGCTCACCGGCCTGCCCCTGTACCTGGTTGCCCTCATCCGCACCCTCGCCCTCACCTATCGGACACCCCAGACAGAGATTCACCTCGACGGGAACCTGATCAGCCAGCGTACCACCGAAGTCGCCGTCGCAAACGGCCGCTGCCAGGGTGGCGGGTTCTGGATGACGCCAGACGCCGAAGTCGATGATGGCTGGTTCGATCTGGCCATTGCGCGAGGGCTGAGTCGGGTCGGCATTCTGCGGCTGATCCCCGATCTCATGCGCGGCACGCACATCGACAAGGAACCCATCACCATGGCGCGGGCGCGACAGGTGATAATCGACAGCGCCCATCCCCTGCCCGTCCAGGCAGATGGCGAAATCCTTGCATCACGAGTTACGCACATGGAGCTTGAGATCGTGCCGCAGAAGCTCCGGGTGTTCGTGTAGGAACCGCCGATGGGCTTGCAGACCCTGGCGCTCGGACTGATTGCGTATCTTCTGGGCTCGATACCCTTCGGGTTTGGGTTCGCCCGGCTCTTCGCCGAGACGGACATTCGAGCAGTGGGAAGCCGGCACACCGGCACACTGAACACGTGGCGCGTCGCCGGCTGGCTACCCGCCGCCCTCACTTTGCTGGGCGACGTTGGCAAAGGTGTCCTGGCCGTCTGGCTGGCGCAGCGGTACGGCTGGAGCGCGTATGCGGTGACAGTAGCCGGCGCAATGGTCATCGCCGGCCATTGTTGGCCGATATGGCTGCGCTTCAGGGGCGGAATGGGGGCCGCCACAGGCGGCGGCGTGGCGCTCATGACCATGCCGGCAGTTCTGGTGATCGCTGTCCTTAGCTGGGCATTGTGGTCGCTCATACTCCGCCACTCGCCGCGCGCCATCAGCATCACCACCCTGCTGTTGCCCATCGCCACCTGGTGGCTGGGTTATCCGCCGGCCGTCATGGCCCTGGCGCTCGCAGCCAGCGCCATCATCTTTGTGCGTCACATTCCAGATTTGACCAGAGAATACCGGAGTTTCTGGATCGACCGCGGGCGCACGTCCGCACCACCGCTCGTCTGACCGTTGCTCGAAAAGTTTCACAGTGCAACAGTATCCAAATGGAGATCATCCCGTTTTGACAAACCAGAACGCCCTTTCAGCATCATTCAGTGGGGGGAATCACACAGGCTGAGCAGCGGAGGAACACTCCTCAACCCTGCACCCCGCGCGCCCTGGCTCCCCAGCATAGAACAGGAGGCCGCCATGAAGACTCGAATCGTCTTGCTCGCAACACTGATCACCTTGCTCAGCATATCTGGCGTGGTCGTGGCATACGAACAGCCGGCAGCCGCCGGGCCGGCAATGCCTGGTCTCGCGGCTGCGCTCCAACAGGACGTGAGCCCGCCGGACACCGTTCTCACCGTCGGCTCGCCGCGCTACACCTCAAATGACACCCTTTGGGTCTCTGCACACACATCACATACGCTGACCGGCGTGGATGATGTCGATCCACCCACGGCTGTAGCGACCTTCGTTCGATTCTATCCCATCGTCGCCGGCGGAACTGCCGATTTTCGCGCGTATACCGGCCCCTTCACCCTGGCCGGCTTCGATGGTCGCTACCAGGTCGAGTTCTACAGTCGCGACACCGCCGGCAACGTGGAAGACGTGGCGTCCCAGATCGAGCTTCTGGACACAACACCACCCCTTGCCACCTGGACCGTGGGCACGCCCGTGTACTACGATGATTTCGGGCAACCCTGGATCACCAACGAGACGTTCCATACCCTGGAAGCGGAAGACTCCGCTGCCCCAGACGGCTCAGCCGGATCGGGCGTGCAGGAGATTCGATACCACTTCGCCAGCGGCCCGGTTGCGCCATCGGCTGACTTCATCGTCTACGACGCACCCTTCCAGGTCGCAGGACCTGACGGCGAATACGACATTGACATTTTCGCAGTCGATAACGTCGCGAATCAGGGACAGGTCCAGACGGTGAAAGCGTTCCTCGACACAACACCGCCGGCAGTCGACATCGATGGTCCCTACGTGAGCACCGAAGGCTCAGAATTCACATTCGATGCTACAGGCACAACCGACGCCGGCTCTGGCCTGGCAGAGATCGCGTGGGATTTGGACGGAGACGGCGTGTTTGGCGACGCGACCGGCCCTGTCGCTACCCACACCTTTGCCGACAACGGTTCATACTTCATCGGGATCCGGGTGACGGACAACCTGGGGAACAGCGACATTTTACCCACCTCAGTGGACGTCCGCAATGCCGATCCCGTCGTCAGCCTCAC
>JBHHTZ010000287.1:0-5551 GCA_046753605.1 Anaerolineae bacterium | reverse complement strand
CGCGGACTCCCAATCTTCAGCAGAGTCGAAGAGGCTGGGGGCGTTCCAGGTGTACTGTGTGGGGATTTCGTTGCGTGGTGGGTTCATTGTAGTTGTCATGCGTCTACCTCGAGCATAGTTGGCTGGATGGCCGGCATTGTCCCACAATTCGTGGGCGTTGTCAAATGCGATCTCTCCCGAATGCCGTAATGCGATCTGTAACGTTCCTCAAGTACACTATCAGGTAGCAGGGCGCCTCAACTGGGCCGGCCTTGGACTCTTGGGGAATTCGTGCTCGCGATCCTGCCCGATGATATCAAGGCCGGCCCATCCCCGCTTACTAGATCACTTTGTCGTCCGTCCCCGCAAGTTGGCGCAGCAGTTCCATCTGGCCGGTGTGATAGGTTTCGTGAAAGTACAGGCCGAAGAGGCGCTGTGCCATCGTCGTGGTGCGCTGGCCGGCTTCGATCTCCCGCGACAGGTCCGCCGGCGGGACCCGTTGCAGGCCGGCCACAATCCGCTCCTGGGCGATTTCCAGTGCGTCCACCAGCTCTTCCAGGGTCAAAACGCCTTCTCCTTCGCCCGTCACCGGCTCTGAGTCGGTAACATAGCGCGCTGCCTGGTCTTCGCTCAACACGGGGTCCTCACCCAGCATCCCCAGCACCACATTCCGGCTGGCGGCGATATGCCCTAACACCCAGTTCAGACAATTGCCACGAAAAGGCGGCTGTCGCAAGCTGTCCTCGTGCGTCAAGCCCTCGGTCTGCCACTTGATGATGTTCAGGTTCAATCCGAACGCGTTTGCAAGCTGTTCCTGTTCGATCATTTCATGCCTCCCGGGTATCATCTCAATATTTCGGGGCTATGTAGGTCGAAATGGTATTTCGACCCGACGATTTACCAAATCGTCCTACATGTCCCCCAACATATTGAGAAGACACCCTCCCGGTTAAGAACGCCGATCACTCGGATTCACGGATTCTGAGCAAGACAATCCGTGAATCCGACTGATCCGCTGTTATTCCTGGACAACTGCGAAGTTGACACGATGGCGAAAACCTGGTACATTCAGGGGGCTTAACCGCCGGATATGGGGCTTGTCCTGAGGTCCCTCCTGATCTCCTCGGAAGGGCCGTCGCAGGGCCCCGGCTGGAGCGGCTGAAGGATTACGGATGTGAGAATGGCAAATGACAGAAGCAATGAGTACAGTCACAACTGAGCAACCCGCCGACGGGCTGAAGACGCGCCTGACCGAAGAAGAGCGCCGGCAACTGGCCCACACCTACGCACCAATCATGGTGCTATTTCCAGAGCAACAGGCCCTGGGCCGGCCTTACGGCAGCCCAAACGACCCATCTCTGACACATGGTGATTTCCACCCCCGGCCCGTGGACATTGTTCTGGACAATGCCTATCTATATCCGGGCATTCGCGGGAATCTGAAGAACCCCCGGCGGCTACTCCATTTCGATCAGGGCCATCCATTGATTCGACATCTGCCGGAGTTCGTGCGCCGGCAATTCCCCGAACCGGAGCCCAATGCCAGGGCGGAGTTGCAGAAGCTCCTCCACGAGGACGCCGGCATTGCCCTGGCGTCTGTACTGGACTTGATCGGTATCGGTCGCGACCGAACCGCCCCCCAGCGAGCCTGGCAACGCTACTTCGAGATTCTCGATTCAGTAGATGATGACCGGTACAAGCATCGTGTTTATGCACGAGTGTTGCAGGGCGACGAGGTTGTCGAGTGGACACTACGCGACCGACTCCGCTGGTACAGTCAGTTACTGGCAGCCCTGGATGACATCGTCCGCCAGACGCCGGCTCCCTTTCCCCAGATAGCGGATGAAATCGAAGCTTTTCTGGAGCAAGTCGAAGCGTCCGTTGAGGAATTCGTCACCGGCCTGAAGCCCGTCGACGGCGACCCCCGGGATGTTGCAATCCAGTACTGGTTTCTTTACTTCTACAACGACTGGCACAACCGGCACGAGGTCGATTGGGAGGGTATCACCGTCATCCTCCGGGGCAATCCTGATGCTCCAGTGACGCCGGCCAACCTGTCGCCGGAAATTGTCGGCTGCGCAAGCCACGTTAGCGGCCGGCGCCGGCCCTGGGCGGCCGTCGAACGCCAGGCTAATCGCCCGGTGGTCTACTGCGCTCGCGGCTCCCACGCCTCCTTTTTCGGCTGTCGGGACGAGGGTTACTCAGCCGGCCTGCCCATCTCCATAAAGATCCCCTGGCTCAACCTGAACATCAAATGGCAGATCAGACGGAGCGATCTGGGCCGGCGCGACTGGGTGGCGGCCCCATCGAACCATCCGGCCGGCGCTGCAAAGCTCTACCCGGACTCAGATTACGAGGTTCAGTTGCTCCCCAACCTGGACCCACGGAAACGCCGATTCACCGAGGAGGACATCGAGACCCTTTCCTGGCTCGTTTACCCTGGGCTGTGGGGAGACCGGTCCCTGCTCAGCATCGGCGGCTCAGGTCCTCACGGCCCGTTGTGGCAGGGGACCAAATCAGACAATCCCTTCGAGTGGGTCCGTCGGGAGTGTGCTGCCGATGACATTTACTCGCCATGAGACGGATCGTCTGGCCGGTGGTCATCCTTGCTTTTCTCGTCGGATGCGCCGGCTCGCCGCCAGCACGCCCCGGCCCCCCGACTCACCCCGCTGCAACCGAAAAGACCATACCTACCGCGACTCTGGTTCCATCCGCGACAGCTTCCGCGTCTCCGGCCCCCGCGACAGCGACGCCAACGCCGGCGCCCACCATGCCCCCAACGTTAACCGCGATCCCGACGCCGACGTCCACGCCGCCCCCTACTCCCACTGCCATCCCGACTCAGACACCTGAACCGGCATCCCCCACACCAGAAACCGTGCTCTCGGAAACGCAGATGCTGGAACGCCAAATGGTCGAGGCCGTCAACTCTGAGCGTCGCGCCAACGGCTTGCCACCGTTTGCCGTAGACGATCAGCTCACGCTGCTGGCCCGACGTCACAGCGAGGACATGGTCGCGCGAGGCTACTTCGACCACGTCACACCGGAAGGGATCACGCTGCGAGATCGACTTGCGCGCGAGGGAATTGCAGCCCAGTGGGTCGGTGAGAACATCCAGCGCAACTCGCGGCCCGGCGAGGAGGCAGTCGCTTACGCCATCCAGTGGTTCATGCAGAGCACGCCCCACCGCAAGAACATCCTACACGAGCACTACACGCACATCGGGGTCGGCGTGGCGCGGGATGAGAACGGCCAGATGTCGACGTTCACGCTGGTCTTTGCCGGCCTGTCGCCGTAGCCGGCTGGTGGCGCTTGAAATTGTCCTTCGCCGGCTGACGGACCAGTTGCTGGCTCAACGGGTGGCTGTAGTTCAGGCGGACGTTCACGACGATGCGGCCGTCGCCCAGGCGTTTCTCGAAGGGAATCAGCAAACCATCCTCGACGAAGCGGTCCAGCAAATCACTCGCCTCCACATCTCGGAGTCTGAGGCGACCGATGGGATTGACGGCGTAGCTGTGAATGAAGCTGAACGTGACGTAGGGTCGATTCCGCTCGAGATAGTCAATCAGTTGAATGAGCCGCGCTTCGGTCTGACTGACACCTTCCGGCAGATCGATGGGGGCTATCACCTTCTCTGTTGCTCTGGCGGGTGCAGCCACGCGCTGGCCGATCAGGGGGACCACGCCATCTGCGCTCTCGATGAGGTCCTGACTGACCAACCCGGGCACGCCGGCGACGATCACCGTCTTCGCGAACCGATGCCGGGCCCGAGTAACGATGCGAATGAAATCACTGCTATCCGTCATCAGTACATAGACGTCGACATTGGGGCGATCCAACAGACAATCAACGACGTCCATCAACATCACCATAGACGCCGAGAACTTGCCACTGCCGCTATTGCGCTTTGGAATGTCGCGGGGCAAGATGCCGGCGACCTCCAACGCCCGCCGCAACCGGCTGGGATGCTCTGTGAAGTCTGCGTAGGCAGTGGCTGTGACAACCCGGCCGTATGCGCGGGCCTTCTGCATGAGTTCGAGAGGCTCCGGTTCACAACCGTACGTCCGGGTATAGCCGCGGCGAATGTCGTTGAAGTTGATAAACAGCGCAACTTCCTGGGTATCTTCTAACATAGCCCTATCTCCAGATTATGCTAACTTCCAGGCAGGTAAAGGGATGACGGGAGGCATGAGACCAGGGGGCCAGTCTACTGATAGTATAGCATATTGAAACACTATCGTCAATGCCATTCCTTACATTTCCTTGAGTTTTCATGCAGAATCCACGTTGCCCGCGCGTCTTGGGGGGAACCAGTTAGCCACAGCATCCCGCTGCACCTTGCCGGAAGCAGTCTGCGGTAGTGACGTGAGGAATCGGTACGCTCGCGGCTGCTTGTAGCCGGCGAGGCGCGCACGGCAAAATTCCAGCAGCTCGGCGTCGGTCACAGTTGCCCCTTCGGCCGTGACCACGGCGGCCACGACGCGCTGCCCCCACTCCTCATCCTCAACGCCGATCACACACGCCGCTTCCACACCCGGATGCTCCACGATGACGCGCTCGACTTCCGCCGGGTAGACGTTCTCTCCGCCTGTCACAATCAGGTCTGAGCGCCGCTGAACCACCCATAGGTCGCCGTCTACATCCAGGTAGCCCATGTCGCCGGTGCGCAACCAGCCATTGCGCACAGCTTCCCGCGTAGCCTCCGGCGAATGGTAGTAGCCGGCCATCACCGTGGGGCCACGAACCTCGATCTCGCCGATTTCGCCCGGCGGCCGGTCGTGACCATCCGCGCCGGCAATGCGAACCTGCGAAAACATGAGCGGCCGGCCCACGAAATGGCCTGCACCCATCGCAGAGGAGCCGGCCTTGCGGCGCACGTCGTCGGGCGATGCGGTCGCCACCTGGGAGGCGGCCTCCGTCAGGCCATACGTCGTCGCCACCGGAACCCCAAAAGCGAGGCTCCTTTCCACCAGCGTCGCCGGCGCTGCGGCCCCGCCCAGGAGCACACAGCGGAGGCTTTCAGGAAATGGACGCTTGCCGCGCGCCTCCAGAAGCCGGCGCAACATCGTCGGCACCAGCGAGATCAGGGTTACGGCCTGGGTGTCCAGCGCGGCGCTGACGGAAGCCGGATCGAAGCCATCATGCAGGACAAG
The DNA here is from genome assembly GCA_046753605.1 of Anaerolineae bacterium. Taxonomy (GTDB): domain Bacteria; phylum Chloroflexota; class Anaerolineae; order Epilineales; family JAANWY01; genus JBHHTZ01. Next base: position 419 of record JBHHTZ010000287.1, on the reverse strand, counting down.
GGTCGTCCCGTAAAGACAGCAGCGCAGAACGATAGCCAGGCCGCCCACGTGGTACAGCGGCATACAGGCGAGCCACCGATCGCCTGGCAGCGTGCCCAGTCTGAAGGCAGACGCGGTCGCGCTCGCCATGTGGTTCCCGTAGGTCAGCATGGCCCCTTTTGGCCGGCCCGTCGTCCCCGACGTGAAAACGATGCTCTGTACCTCATCCAGGTCCCGTCGCCGGCCTTCCCGGAAGCCAACCGCCCGTGCCGGCAAATCTTCAAGAGCCTCAACGCCCGGTTGCTCCGTCCGGTCCACCGACAGAATCCCTCGCAACCCAGCCCCGCTCTCGCTCCCTGACCCAATTGCAGATTGCGAATGGCGGATTGCAGATTTCTCAGTCGCCATCCGCAATCCGCAATCTGCCATCTGCCATCCGC
>JBHHTZ010000286.1:0-5554 GCA_046753605.1 Anaerolineae bacterium | reverse complement strand
ACGTCGTAGCGACTCAGGCGCTCACCGCTGACGACTTCGGCGCCGTGAACGGCGAGATCGAGCTGGCCCCCGAGCCGCCCCTGGGCGCCTACAGCCTGGAACTAGACGTGGCCGGCGAAGCCCACAGCCATAGCTTCCAGGTCGAGGCCTATCGCAAGCCCGAATACCAGGTCGAAGTGACATCACCGGCCTCCTACGTCGTGGCCGGCGACAGCATACCCGTCACCGTCCAGGCCGACTACTTCTTCGGCCAGCCCGTGGCCGGCGCCGACGTGGTCCTCAAGGTCTACCGCCGCACGTCCTACTGGTGGTACGGATGGCAGCCGCCCGACGGCCAGCAGATCGCCGAGCTCCAGGGTACCACCGATGCCGATGGCCGCTGGACCACCACCTTCGCCACCGACGACGAGCTGGGCCAGGACGCCGTCTACACCTTCAAGGCCGAGGTCACGGATGCCAGCCGGCAGCCGGTCAAAGGCGGCCTCAGCGTGAGCGCCTACTGGAACACCTACCGCCTGGGCCTCTCCACGGAGAAGTACGGCTACCGGCCGGATGAGCCGATTGTCGCCACGATCTCCGCCCAGACCCACTCCGGGACGCCGCTGGCCGGCGAAGCGGTCCGCGTAACCCTCGCGCGCACCTATCCCGAGGAGCAGATCATCGCGCAGCGCGACGTCGTCACCGACGCCGGCGGGCGGGCCACAGCTACCTTCACCGACATACCGTCGGGCTGGTACCAGCTCAAGGCCGCCGCCCAGGACGACCGGGGCCGGCCGGTCGAAGTCCGGCGCTGGGTGTGGGTCTTCGATCCCGCCTACAGCAGATGGTGGTACCGCTCCGACGATGAACTGACCATCAGCGCCGACAAAGAGTCCTACGCGCCGGGCGAAACCGCGCAACTGCTGATTCAATCCCAGGTCACGGGCCTGGCGCTCCTGACGCTGGAGCGCGGCACGGTGCACCAGGAGCAGATCGTGCCCATCACCGGCCCGGTCACGCTGGTTGACGTGCCCATCCGCGAAAGCTTCGCCCCCAACATCTTCGCCCAGGTGCACATCTTCCAGCCGACGGATGACGACAACCGATCCTACTGGGAGAGCACCGACGAAGGCCGGCTGCTGATGGCGCAGACGGAACTGACGGTGCCGGCCACCGACCGACGCTTGGAAATCGACATAACATCTGGCGCTGAACGTTATCGACCTCGCGACCAGGCCCGTTTCGACATCCGCGTAACCGATGCCGGCGGCCAGCCCGTCCGCGCGCGCCTCTCCCTGGCGCTGGTTGACGAGGCCATCTTCGCCCTGGCCGAAGACCAATCGGCTGACATCTTCGAGACCTTCTACGGGCGGCGGTCCAACGGCGTCACCACCTACGACAGCCTAAGCCCGAGCCGGTACATCGGTGGGCCGGAGGATGGGCTGGCGCCCGGTGCGCCGACGCCCACTCCCAGCCCTGGTCCGAGGGCCGGCGCCCCCGAAGAAGGACCGCGCCGTGAGTTCCCGGACACCGCCTACTGGAACCCGTCCATTGAGACGGGCGAAGACGGCAAGGCCACGGTGTTGGTCGATCTGCCCGACAACCTGACCACCTGGCGCGTCATCGTGCGAGCGGTCACGCTGGACACGCTCGTGGGCGATGCCACGACGGACATCCTCGTCACCCAGGACATCATCGCCCGGCCGGCGCTGCCCCGATTCACAGTGTTGGGAGACGAATTTGCGCTGGACGCCATCGGCCAGAACTTCTCTGGCCAGGCCCTCACCGGCACCATGAGCGTGGACGCGCCGGCCCTGACGCTGCTGAACGCCGGCGATCAGACGGTCGATCTACCGAACGGCGGCTCTGGCGTCGCTCGCTGGTCCGCCGTGGCCAGCGAGATCGGCGATGCCGAGGTGACGTGCCGGCTTCTGACGCCGGCCGGCGACGACGCCATCGAATTGACATTGCCAGTGCATCCCTTCGCCGTGCCGCAGCGGTCGGCCGTGGCCGGCCAGGCCGACCCGGTGGCCGTCGTGACTTTCGATGTGCCTTTCAACGCCGTTCAGGATGCCTCATCCGTCACCATCAGGCTGTCGCCGTCGGTGGCGCTGGGTCTGCTGGACGGCCTGGACGCCCTGATCGACTATCCCTACGGCTGTGTGGAGCAGACCATGAGCCGTGTGCTGCCCAGCGCAGTGGCGGCTCGCGCCTATCAGGAACTGGGTATCCCCAACCCCAAAGCAGACGAACTGCCAGACATCATCGAGCAAGGGTTGCAGAAGCTGTACGGCTTTCAGCACGACGATGGCAGTTGGGGCTGGTGGTACGACGACGAGGGGGGCGTCTACATGACCGCCTACGTGCTCTTCGGCCTCACCCAGGTGGAACAGGCCGGCGTTCTGAGCATGGGAGCCGGGGAGCAGGGGAGCAGGGGAGCAGGGGAGCAGGGGAGCAGGGGTGAAAAGGTGACTCTCAATCGAGGTCACTTTTCCTTCCAGTCACCCGGGGTCTCTAGATCTCTTGCTGAGGTGGATCCGGAGGTGCTGGACCGAGGTTTTCGTTTCCTGGAGGGCCGGCTGCCTGGCGTGGAGGACCCCAGGATTGCGGCTTATGCGTTGTACGTGATGTCCGTAGCCGGCCAGGGTGATCTGGAGGCCGCGCAGGCCCTGCTGGCGGCGCAGGACAAGCTCGACCACTTCTCGCTGGCGGCCCTGGCGCTCACACTCAACGCCGAAGGGGACCCCGAGGCAGCCCAGATGCTGGCCGACCGCCTGGCAGCGGAGGCCGTGGAGACGCCCTCCACCGCCCACTGGCCGGCCTCCTACAACACGGATCGGCCGTACTACTGGCGCACCATGAGCTCGGCTGAGAAATCGACCGCCATGGCCGTCACTGCCCTGGTGGAGCTGCGCCCTGACAGCCCGTTGCTGCCAAAAGCGGTGCGCTGGCTGATGAACCACCGGATCGGGGCCGGCTGGCGGGAGACCCAGGCCACAGCCTTCGCCGTCATCGGCCTGACCGACTACATCCTGGCGGCCGGCGAGCTTCAACCGGATTACACCTACGTCGTGTCGCTCAACGGCCAGGAGATCGCCGCCGGCAGCGTAACCCCCCAGACCGCCACCCAACCCATCGACCCCATCGAGATCAGCGGTGACCAACTGCGGGATGGCGAGAACACGGTGCGCATCGAGCGCAGCGGCATGGGGAATCTCTACTACACGCTGGCTCAGCGTTTGGAGCTGTTCTACGACGGCTTCGAGCCGATCAGCTCAGTCGATCAGGGGCTGCGAGTCAGCCGGACGTTTCGATTGACGGAAGGGGATGATGGGACGGGTGACGTGTTCAGCGTGGGTGATCTGGTGGAGGTGCATCTCACCGTCGAGGCGCAGGACGAGGCGTGGTACGTGATTGTAGAGGACCCGCTGCCGGCCGGCTTCGAGGCCCTGAACGAGCGCATGAATCCGGTCGGCTACGGCGACGTTTTCCCCGACTATCGCTGGTACGAGTGGGGCTACAACCGCAAGAACGTCTACGATGACCGCGTGACCTTCTTCGTGACTCGCATGTGGCCGGGCCGGCACGAGTTTACCTACCTGATGCGGGCTATCACGCCGGGTACTTTCAGCGTGCTGCCGGCCCAGGCCTACCCGATGTACGCCGAGGAGATGTGGGGCCGCTCCGGCAGCCGGCAGGTGAGCGTCCAGCCCGAAGCGTTGACCGCCCGCCCGGCGCTGGCTGGCGACTTCGACCGCAACTGCCGTGTGACGGAGTTCGACGTGCGGCAGGTGACCGGCGTCTGGGGCACGACCAACGCCGCCCGCGACGTGGACGGCGATGGGGTCGTGAGCCTGCGGGACGTGGCCGGCGTAGCCGCTCGCCAGGGAGCCACCTGCCTGGCAGACCAGCCCCTGCCGGGCGCCGGCACCGGCCACGCGGAACTGACCATCGTGCCCGAGGCGCAAAATGTCGCGGTGGGCCGGCGCTTCACCGTCGCTGTCTACGCCGACCAGGCCGACGACGTAGCCGGCTTCGGCCTGACGCTGACCTTCGACCCCACCCGCCTTCGCGTCGCCGGCGTGACCCTGAGCCCTGCGCTAACCGACGGCCAGGCTCTCGGCCCGCGCATCGACAACGAGGCCGGCCGCGTGTCTTTTGGCGTCTACGGCTCTGAGAGCGTGATGGCCGGCCGCCGACTGGCCACCATCACCTTCGTCGGCCAGCTCACCGGCCCGGCCGAGCTCGGCATCGGCGATGTGGACGCGGTGGATGGAGAGGGACGTACGCTGGAGGCCGGCGCCGCCTTCGAGGGTCCCGTCACGCTGCGAAGCCAGACGTGGCTCTTCCCGCTGGTTAGGCGGTAATGGTTGGTCAAGGCCGGCCCAGGCGAAAAGGCCCATTCTCGAGTGCTGGAGGGGTTTGACGTAGCAGTCGATGACGTGTTCGCCACGTAGCCCCGCTTTTCTGCGGAAGCCTCGCCGATGGCGCGGAGGCGGCCGGCCACAAAACCCGCATATAGTTCCCACCCCTGAACAATCCACCGGCGATCCCCACGCCGTACGACCTCAGCCGGCCTCGCCCCTACCCACTGCACCACTTTACGCTAGAACTCTCGCTCAACCAGAAACCGCGCCAGGTCTCGCAGCCGGCGCTGAGCCGGGTTGTCGATCCCGATTTCAGCCAGGGTGTCCACCGCGCGTTGCCAGTGCTGCTGCGCCAGGTCTTCGGCGTAGCGGCGGGCGCCGGCCTCTTCCAGAAGGCGGAGAGTGGTTTCGACGTCGGCGTCGGAGAGGGTATCCTGTTGGTACAGCGTTCGGAATGGCTGTTCGTCCGCGGCGGCTTCGCGCTCCAGCGCGTAGACGACGGGCAGCGTCTTCTTCTTGCGACGCAGGTCGTTGCCGGCCGACTTTCCGGTGAGCGCCTCGTCGCCCCACGCCCCAAGGATGTCATCCACGATCTGGAAGGCAAGGCCGAGTTCTTCGCCTAACTGCCGGTATGCGTCCACGACAGTCGCATCATCGGTGGCCAGCCGGGCGCCGATCTCCAGGCTGGCAGCCAGCAGCGCCGCCGTCTTCCCGCTGATCATCGCCAGGTACTCGTCCACACTGACATCCAGCCGCTGCTCGAAGTCGATGTCCAGGTACTGGCCCTGGACCAGTCGGCGGCAGGCCTCGTCATAAATCCGGTAGACACGCTCGATGGTGGCGGGGTCGAAATTGTGGCGGTGCAGGCCGTGCAGGGCGGTGCGGGCCAGGACGAAGAGGCCGTCGCCGGCGTTGATGGCCTGGGGGACGCCCCACAGCGTCCAGACGGTGGGCCGGCCTCGTCGCTCTATATCGCCGTCCTGGATGTCGTCGTGGATCAGCGTGAAGTTGTGGGTGAGTTCCAGAGCGGCGGCAGCGGGTACGGCGCGCGTCCAGTCGCCGCCGGCGGCTTCGCAGGCCAGCAGGCAGATGGCCGGCCGGATCCACTTGCCGGCGCGTTGATTCGCGGGGCGCAGTTCCGCGTCCCGCCAGCCCAGGTGGTACGCCATCATGCCGTAGAACCGGGCCAGGTGGGGGGAGGGGACCTC
>JBHHTZ010000285.1:0-5557 GCA_046753605.1 Anaerolineae bacterium | reverse complement strand
GGCTTGGTAGCCAACATCAAAGGCGGCGTCTCGGTTCTGATCTCCATCGAAGGGTCGCCGAACCAGTGGTATGTCTCGAAATGCGCCTTCCGCCACACGTTATCAGGCACTTGTGTTGACATGTAGGACTTGCCGTAGTTGAGGACATCACCCATGTGGAGGATCGCGCCGCCTTGTATTCCAACGGCCGGGGTGATGGGAAAATCTGGCCAGATGGCGTCGGTCCATCCCCACATGAGGCGGTCGTTATAGATGCTGTCGGTGACGCGGGTGGCGGCGATGATGCCCACTGCTCCGTAGTCTCCGTACGGCCTCCAGGCCGGCCTTTCCCAGTATTCGCTGAAGGCCTCCTCCCAGTTCTGGGTCGAGTCTTTGATCCCCGGCTTCTTCTTGAAATCGGTCTCGTTGTCAAACCACCCGGTCTGGCAATTGACGCTCCATACTACTGGCAGCAGGGAAGGGTTTTGCAGAAGGAAGGCATCAGCCCATCCGTAATAGGGGTGTGACCATTTGCGTCTGCCGCCGTGGTCGCGATGGGTGAGCAGGAAGGTGCCGGCCTGGACTGCATTGGTGATGTCCTGATAGTCGCCGTCCCAGGCAAAGACCGGCTTCTTGAGGTGAGCAGGGATGGGGGCTCCCGCGTTGCCGGCCGGCCCGCCACCGAAATTGTTTAGTGCGACGAACTGGTTATTGTTCCACTTGGTGGGCGTGACGTTTGACTTGGTGTAGTAAACCCGCTTCACCGTCTTGTTGATGTTATACTGGGGTTTTGAAAAGAATAGCGCCAGATCCTCCGACGTCTGAGCGAACCGGCTGTCCGCGATGCCGTCGGGCGACCAACCTCCGCTGACACCATCCTGGAAATAGGCTGCGATGGTGACGGTATTGTAGAAGGAGCTATCTGTGACCGGGTTCTTCTCGTAGTTGATGATGCCATCGACTCTATCATCCGCCTCCTCCGCAGTGTCCACCGACAGCCTTCCGATGGCGATGTCCGGCACATAGTCGTTTCCTTGCAGTGTAACATAATAGAGATCGGTTGCGGTGTAGCCCTGGGTCCCCTTTCCGCCGGCCATGCTCTCATACGGGTGCAAGGTCTTGTAGTGCGTGGGCACGTACTCCGCATCTCCGATGAGCAAGACGTACTTGGGAGCAACGTCCCAGTTGTCATAGGCCCCCTGAATGGCGTTCTTGATGTCGGATGCCTTCCATTTCGGGGGAATCTGCGTCACCAGGGTCTTGAACCCCATCTTGTTCTTCCAGGCCGCGAGTTTGTTGGCCGCGGTAGCAAACTGCGGGTGGGTGAAGATGAGGTAATCCCAGCCGTAGGGACCTATGAAGGGATGGGGATCAACGGGGGGCCCCGCTTCCTCCTCGGCAGACAGGATGGCGTCCGCGTTGATGGCCAGGTTGCGCATCATGTCATCGTAGGTCTCGCTTTTCAGGCCCGCAGGAATGGGTTCCAGATTCCCGATGAACTGCACGGTCACGTTCAGGTTGGGGTACGAGTAAAGTGTTTCCTGAACCGGATTATACTGATAAGGATACAGCCAGAGTACAGTCATCTCCTGGCCACGCATGATCTTGGTTTGTTCCAACCGGGCGAAAACGCCAGGGTAGTCGGCGTCTGTCGCGTAAATCTCCTCGTTCTTGGTGAAGGGAGGTGGAAGTGCATCTTCGAGGTTCAGCAGGGGCAACTGAGCCGGCTGAAGCTGAATACCTTCCAGAATCTCAGGCGGCCCTGGGTCCACTACGATTTCGGTGTTCGTGCCGTTGGGGATCAGTATCCACCGGCCGAAGAGGGGTACCGCCGGCTGGCCGGCATCGGACATAGCGGAGCCTTCCACGGTGACGACGTGGTAGGTGTTGCCATCGTCCATATCCGCCGCGTGGATGTACATCTCGGGCAGGGAAACCTGCAAGGTGAGCTGAGAAGCGGTGGATTCGACGACGATTATTGGATCGGGCTGCTGTGTGGCGCGGGCCGGCCCTGGCCCGCCACGCCAGGCTACCACGAGAAGGACCGCTGCAACTATGAGCAAACTCACCGGTTTTCGCATGTCTCTGCCCTCCTTCAGTCGTTCCTGAGTGCCGGCAGGCAGGCACGGCGGAGATGGGTGGGAAAGTGGCTCCGATTGCAACAGGCAGTGGATTGGCTGGACACAACCTGTTCTCGCCCTGTACATTCGGTCATTCGCTCCAGGGGAAACGCGGCGCTGCATCCTGGACGATTGTAGCTGAAAAGGAGCGGGGGGTCAAGGGAGATCAAGGTGAGCAGGGCTGCCGCCACGATCTGGCCAGCAGCGGCAAGTAGGCCAAGCACGCCGGCGTCTGGGCCGTGGTCATCATGTCTACCACGTCCACTCGCCCATTGGCGTTGGCGTCTGACGTGCAGACATCGGTCGAGGGGAGACCGTATTCGTAGGCGCCGATGTCGGGGGCGCTGCCGGCATAGGGCAAGCCCACATCCAGACCGTTATCGATGGCCGGGCTGTCTTCCTGCAGGTGAAAATCGCCGTTGGCCGGATCGACAAAGAGAGGATCGCCGATCACGTAGTCGGCGCCCACCGGTTGATGCCAGTCGTGTTTGAACAGGAACAAGTTGTGGGAGATCGTGCTGTTCCCGATGGCGTTGCCGGTGATGCCTTCCTCGTCGTTGAGGGCGATGATATTGTTGGTCACCACAGTGTTGTCAGCTTCATCCAGCCTAACTCCTGAGCCAATACCCGCATCACCACAGTTGTAGAAAACATTGTTGTACACCCGGTTCCCGGTCATTGTGCCCGAACCTATGCCGCTTTCTTTGAGCTGATCCCAGAACTGTAGCCCGTTCAAGTGACAGTCCGAGACCACGTTCTGGAATACGTGGATGTTGGAGAGCCGCCCCTGACTCAGATCACCCAGATCGCCCACTGCTAACAGGATGCCGTCGCCATAATATTCGCCAAAGAATTGGCCGTAGACAGGATGGGAGGCACAGAGTGCCTCCTGACCATCATCCGTACGGATGCTTCCGCTGCGGCGCACCTGGTTGCGATAGACCTGCACATCGTGAGCCTCGTTGATGTAGATGCCCACCGCGCATGTGCGTTCGACGAAGTTGTGGTGCACCGCGCCGTCCGTCGAACTCTCTTTAACGTCAATGCCCTCCTCCAGGACATCATGCACATAGTTGTTCGCCACCACGAACTCAGAGGCGCGAATAATCGAAATAGCCTCATGGTCGCCTCCGCGAAACGCTCCGCTCTCATCTCGCCAGCCCAGGTTCGTGTTGCGCACCTCATTTCCGACCACCGCGACGTTGACGGGGTCTTCCTGGACGATCAGTCCACCATTGCCGGTGCCGTCAATCAGGGTATTCTTGATGATAGTGCCTGTCCCGCCGTTCACCACGATCCCGTAGCCAATGTCATTTCGAACCGCGAGGTCGCTGATGGTCAGGTAATTGCCCCCTGTGACGTTTACCATCCCATCCCAGTTCCGATCCCAGTTGGGGGTATCGTTGATGCTGCACGGGAAGCTGGGGCACCCGCCGTCGAAGATGACGGCGTCGCGCGACTCGCCGCGGATGGTGATGGGCGCGCCGGTAGTGCCAGCGAGCCCGCTCACCACCAGCCGGTCGGTGTAGATGCCGGCCTTGATGATGAGGGTGTCGCCCGGCCGGAGGCGACTAACGGCTGTCTCGAATGAACAAAAGGGTGTCTGGTCATCACCAGGACCCGTGTCGCTGCAGCCAGTTTGCCCCAAATAGTAAGTCAGACCGCTGACCGGATCTGGCATTGCGAACTCGGCGAACAGATCGATAATCTCTTGATTCGCTGAAGCAGGATCGGGCAGACCTTCCGTATTCCGATACAATCCAAAATCGTCGCTATGATAATCCCAGTACTGAAAATGGACGCCATATTGATCAAACAGTTCGAGCATGTCCCTCACCCAGGTCAATCCCCCTCTATTGTTCTCAAAACACCACTTCATCAAGCCAAACTCACCGACATTTATGGGAACATTGTTTGCTCGCCCGAACTCAACCCCAGGAAGCAGTCGGGATTCCAGAGAGTCTCTATCACGCGGCATAATCTCCTGGCCGGCCGGCATTTTTCCAAACTCAATGGTCAACTGGCAGTTTGCCTCACCAACCCCAGCCCCCTTCATCCACCCACTGACTGCGTAGCGGTAGCCCTGCTTCACTCCAAACGCAAGGCCGCCGTTGCTAAGCGATGTAGCGCCGGCGCCTGGAGTCACCGATAATGATGTGCTGCCTCTATGTGCCGTCTGGGAAACCGCATAAGAGCCACTGCCATCTTCGCTCCAGAAATCCCACCAACTTGTGGCAGATATGAATGGGTCAATACCATCGGACAGATCCGACGCATCTTCAGCGTACTCAACATCGACGGATATGATCCGTCTCACGAGATTCCGGTTCTCATCGTACTCATTGATGACAAAATCATCGAAGTAGACCGTTCCCTGGTTTGCGCCGCAGTCAAAGGCCGGCGTACCTGCAATGATTCGGGGGTCTGTCACCGGGTATAGGACGCCTTCATAGTACGTCCAGTCAGAATCTCCTGCCGGCACGGTGGGGTTCTCCACAGCACCTGCCCATTCCATATCCAATGGAAACACAGCGACAGCAGGATCGGGGTAGGCGCCCCCATCCCCTTGACCTGTATAATAGTTGTATTGGTGGGTGTATTCATCCGGGCCGTAGAAGTGGAAGTCATACATGACATTCTCATCTTCAACCAGAAACAGGGAAGGGTCCCCCTCACAACATGTGGACTCGACGATGACGAGATGATTCTGATCCACCGTGCGGATCTCATCAATCAGCACCTGAGCGAGGGTCTCCCACTGCGCCTGGCTTTCTGAAGGAGTGGGTTCATTGATCAGGTCCCAGGCTGCGATGATGCTTTCGTCTTTGTACCGTTCGGCAATCGCTCTCCAGAGGGCTTTCAGCCGGTTCTGGTTCTCTACGTCGTCCCACAGGGGAAATCCCTCGTCACCTCCACCTTGATATCCTCCCTGCGGCACGTGCATGTCGATGATCAGGTAGACGCCATGTTTCCTGGCCCACTCGATGTTTTGGTCAAGCCAATGCCACCCCTCTTGCTTGTAGACATACGGCGAGTCGTCATCTTCAAAGATCGCATAGCTGAGGTTGAATCTGATCACATTCATACCCATGTCGGCAACCTGTTGATAATCAATCTCTGAATGGTGATTGGAGTTAATGATGAGTGAACCGTCCTCCTCCCAGTGATGATTGTTGAAATTGACGCCACGAACTCTTATCTCCTGATCATCGACGCCTACTACAAGTTTATTCCCCTTGCGCCTGATGAATTGTTTCCCCGTCCAGGGCTGCCGCCACGAACTGGCGAGCAGCGGTTCCTCTCTCACACCCCTGGCCAGAGACAACGGGCCACACGTCAGGACCGGGAACATCAAGGCCAGTACGGCTATTACTTTCTCCAGTTTTCGGTTCAATGTTTCAACCTCCTGTTCGATTCCATTCTATCACAATCAATCGCTGGTTGGAACAGGTCGGCGA
>JBHHTZ010000284.1:0-5595 GCA_046753605.1 Anaerolineae bacterium | reverse complement strand
CACAGTGACCAGTAACCAGTGATCAGTAACCAGTGACCAGTAATCAGTGATCAGTAATCAGTGATCAGTAATCAGTAATCAGTGATTACTGATCACTGATCACTGACACGGGAGGAGCCGATGGCATGGCGCGGTGATTTCGGGTACACGGATCTGCTGGACCAGAAAGATGTCCCGAAGTACGATTTGCGGATTGAGGTTCTCGGCACGTTGGATGAAGCGTCCTCTACTCTGGGCCTGGCTCGGGCAATGACGCCCAACGAACGAAGTAGAGACCTGATCCTGGAGATCCAGTCTGATCTGTGTTGGATGATGTCCGAACTGGCGGCGACTACAGAGGAGGCGCGGCCCGGGATCCACATTACCGCAGAACGGGTAGACTGGCTGGCAGATGTGATGGCAGAGCTGCAGGCTGAGGCCCCCGTGGGACCCCAGTTTGTTGCGCCTGGAGATAGCACCAGTGGTGGCTTCGTACAGCTTGCGCGCACCGTGGTGCGCCGGGCCGAGCGGTTGGTGACGTTGCTGGATCACCGCAAGGAGCTGCACAACGCTCAGATTATTGCCTACCTGAACCGGCTGTCGGCGATCCTCTACGTCCTGGCACGCTTTGAGGATCAGTCGGCGGGAGTGACATCGCCGACGCCGGCACGCCCCTCGGAGCAAGCAGGCAAGAGAGATTGATGCGAGTCGGGCTGTGTGAGATTTGCAGGCACGTGCAGGTGGTGAAAAGTGCACGGGGCAGCATCTTCTACCTATGCACGCTCGCCAAAGTAGACGCTTCCTTCCCGAAGTACCCTGAACTACCCGTACTGGCGTGCCGGGGGTATCAACGGAAAGACGCAGCGGCAGAAATCCATCCCGGTAGTTGCAACACCTTGTCCGAATGGCGGTCTGAACATGAGTAACAAGAACCTGATTCCATTGCCTTATCGGCGCGTGAGCGTGCAACACATTCCCATACTGCTGGACGAGCCGGCGATCCGCAGCTACCTGTTGGGCAAAGAAGCCTATCGCCGGACTGACTATGTCGTGCTGCGCGGCGAGGCCGGCGAGGCCATCGCCCGGGTCGAGAAGGTCAGCTCCGATCCCCTCTTCAGCCCCATCACGGCGGTCGAGGTTCTGGCATTGCCCAATACATGCGTCTGGGTAGCAGACCCAGAGGTAGACACCGGCAATCCGAGCGCGATGGCGGCCAAAGCCCGTTCCCTGGACCTGGACTCCCAGGCTACCCTGATCGTCGAGGGTCTCTACGGCCACGTCAACTTCCTGCATCACCCCATGCCTGTCGTGATTCGGGTGGTGGAGGTCGTTCCGCCGGAGCCGCCCAAGCTCCTTGCTCTGGCGCGCAGGGTGCTCTCCTACGTGGATGATCTGCCGCCCATCGTGTTGGAGCCGGACCTGGTGAACCTGTCGGCGATGGCCCGGGATCACCCGCCGGCGCCCGCCTACCTGTTCCCCTGTCGGGCCGGCGGGCTGATTGGCCCTGGCCCTACGCACTACTTGGACGGGCGCCCGCCCCGCGAGGATTGGCTGCTCATCGGGTGTGAACGCAGCCGGCAAATCCACCGCCACTTCTACGGGGATGAACCACCGTATCTCGAAATGTGTCCCCGCCGCCTGACGGAGATAGGGAGCGAGCCGACGCTGCTCAAGTGCTGTCTGCTGGAGTCGGGAATCGAGGTGGAAGGGCGCAGCGTTATCGTGCCCTGGGGAGCAACCTTGCACCAGGTGGAACAGGGCCTGCGTGCGCTGGTGGAAGAAATGGCTGGATAGCGGATAGCGGATGGCCGATAGCAGATAGCTGATGGCTGCGCGGCTCGCGCTACTTGCCACCCAGCCATCTAGCCATCTAGCCATCCGCCATCAGCTATCGGCTATCCGCTATCGGCTATCGGCTATCTGCTATCGGCCATCTAGCCATCCAGCCATCGATGAAAGGAGGGACATACAGTGAACAAAGTAAAAGCATGGGCCGGCGTCTTGCCCGGCCTGATTCAGGATCGTGCCAGCAAACCGCGACAGACGGGCATCACCATGGTCCTGGATAGGTGTCAGGGACTGAGCGCGACTGAGGATCTACTGGATCTCACCGGCGACTACGTGGATCACATCAAGCTGAGCTTCGGCACTACTGCCTTCCTGGACGACGGCCTACTCCGTCGCAAGATTGAGATCATCCGCGACCGGGACATCGACGTCTATCCGGGCGGCACGCTGTTCGAGGCCGCAGTATTCCAGCGTGTATGTGTTCAGTACATGGAGCGTGCCCGCGATCTGGGATTCACGGCCGTCGAAATCTCCGACGGAACACTCGACCTGCCCCTCGAGGTTCGTGCTGACGCCATCCGGCGCGCGCTGGATATGGGCCTCAAAGTCTTCACCGAGGTCGGCAAGAAAGACCCGGACGACCAACCATCACCGGCCCAACTCAGTGAGCAGATCATGCGCGATCTCGAACTGGGCGCCGACAAGGTGACGGTCGAGGCTCGAGAATCTGGCAAGCGGGTGGGAGTGTATGACGAGCAAGGGCGGGTTGTAGAAGAGATCCTCAATGCCATCCTGGCCGGCCTGGACGGAGTCGAGCATGTGATCTGGGAAACGCCTCTGAAACACCAGCAAGAATACTTTGTACTGCGCTTCGGGCCGAACGTGAACGTGGGCAATATTCGCCCCAACGACGTGCTGGCCCTGGAGGCGCTGCGCTGCGGCCTGCGCTGGGAAACCTTCCGCAAGCATGTTGAGCAGCCGGAGCGCAGCAGTGGTTATTAGAGATTAGAGATTGGAGATTCGTCTCAGCCAGAAGGAGGACAACACAGTGGGACTGTTTCGCTTTGATACGCCCCAAAAGGTCATGAAAATCTGGAACGTTGAAGTAGGCGGTCAGCCGGGCGAGCGGCCGCCGCTGCTCATCGCCAATATCTTCCAGGCCAAGGACAAGCTCGTCACCAAACGCAAGCCGCCGACGTGGGACAAGGTCACCTACCAAGATCGGATCAAAGAGTTGGAAGAGATGTCACTGGAGACGGGCATCCCCGCCCTGGTCGGTATCGTGGCTCCCTCTATCGACGAGATGAAAGCCTACACCGACTGGTTCCTCAGCATCAACGATACGTTACCCTTCGGCATTGACACCTGGACCGAAGAAGCCCGGCGCGGCGCAGCCCGCTACGTGGCAGAAATCGGAATGCAAGACCGCTTCAACTACAACAGCATCACCGCCTGGGACCCGGACATCCCCGGCCAGGTGGCGGAGCTGAAAGAACTGGGCATCAAGTCCATCATTCTGCAACCCTTCGACGCTGAGGACAAGCGGGCAACCGGGCGCATCAAATCACTCCGTGAAATGCTCTCCCATATCGATCAAGACGATTTCGACTCCATTCTGGTGGACACCACAACCATGAACCTGCCGACCCAGGGCTTCTGCTTGCTGGCCAATCGTCTGGTCAAGGAAGAATTCGGGCTGCCCGCCGGCAACGCGCCGGCCAACGGCTCGTACATGTGGATGGAGATTGCGAAAAAGTGGGGTCCTGAAGCGTTTCGCGGCATGGACGCCGGCCTGCATGCCATTTCCGCCATGTTCTGGCAAGACTGGATGGTCTTCGGCCCAACGACCGGCACGAAGCGCGTCTTCGCCGCCGTTGCGGCAGCCCACGCGATGCTGACGGTGATGGCCTGGGACGAGGGGCTTGACCTGCCGGAAGACCCCAACCACCCGCTGAACAAGCACTTCCCCAAAGAGGTGGAATTCATGCAGGGCTTGCGCGCAGCTCGCAGCGATAGATTGATGGAGCGACAGAAAAAGAAGGGGGAGGAACGGCGGAAAGCAAGGGAAGGCACTGACCAGGGCGATGCGTGAGTTGAAGCGGAGCGTGTGGTGTGCGAGTGGGGAAGCTCAACGAAGGTGGGCGTGCAAAGGGTAACTCACGGAGCATCCTGAGTAGGGCTGAACGCAGTGAGGGCCGTATCGAAGGGTGCGGTCAATGCGGCGCGAGGTGCTCAACACAGCCAACCCGCACCCTTCGATACGCGCTCCACGTTGTTCCGCGCTACTCAGGATGCTAGCCCTTTGGAATGAAGGCTCACCGGGGTGACAGCAAGTCGGAGGCGCTGGATGGTTGAAGAGTCTGAGGGGCGTCTGGCCCAGGGGCCGGCGCCTGAGCTGGTGAAATCGGCCAACCAATGGGAGGTGGAGCTGGCCCCTACCTTGTGGCCGGGTCTCAACCTGGCCGATCTGGCCCACACAGTCATGTTGGTGGAGGTCGGCGTCATGCCCCAAGGGGTTGGCCGGCGGTTGCTGAGCCTGCTCCTGGAACTCCGCGCGCTGCCCCTGGACCGGTTCCCCCTGGACCCGGCTCGGGGAGACGTGTTCAAGAACCGGGAGCACTGGCTGGCCGAGCGAGACCGAGAAGCGGCCGGCTGGCTCTCAGCGGGCCGGGCACGGCGGGAGGCGACCACGGTGGCCTATCACGTGGCGGTCCGCAGCCGGCTGCGGACCCTGACCGGGGCGCTGATCGCCTGTCTGCGGGCCCTCCTGGCCCAAGTCGAGGTTCATACGACCACCGTCATGCCCGACTACACGTACCACCAGCGGGCCCAGCCAACCACCCTGGCCCATTACCTGCTGGGCTTTGCCTACCCCGGACTGCGAGACCTGGAGCGGCTCCAGGCGGCCTTTCAGCGGACCAACCAGAGCCCGGCCGGTGGCGGCAGCACCAACGGCTCCCGCCTCCCCCTGGATCGCCAACGTCTGGCCGAGTTGTTGGGATTCGATGGCATCGTGCACCACCCCAGAGACGCCATGTGGCAGGCCGACAACCCGGTCGAGGTCACGGCCACCGTGGTAGCGCTGCTCCTGAACCTGGACCGCCTGGCAGAGGACTTGCAGATCTGGTGTACCCAGGAATTCGCCCTGGTGGAACTGGCCGACGGTCACGCCCGGACCAGTGCCATCATGCCGCAGAAAAAGAACCCCTACTCCCTGGCCTTCGTGCGCGGCGTGACGGGGGAAGTCATCGGGCGCATGGCGTCCATGGCCGCTGTCGGCAAGACCCCCTCCGGCCAGATGGACAACCGCATCTTTGCCTATCGCCAGGTCCCCGGCACGCTGGACCTGGCCGCTGACACCGTGGAGTTGATGGCCGGCGTCCTGCAAGAGCTTCGGATCAACGTGGCGCTGATGGCGCGCCGCGCTGGAGAAGGCTTCACCCAGTCCACCGACCTGGCGGAGGTCATCATGCAGCAGGCCGGCCTGGATTACCGGACAGCGCACACCATCGTGGGGCGGGCCGTGCGCTTTGCGCTCGCGGATGACGAAGAAAAGCCGATCACGGCCGGCCTGCTCGACGCGGTTGCGCAGGAGATGCTGGGGCGGCCATTGGGGCTTTCCGAGACGGAAGTCCAGGCGATGTTGGAGCCGGCGGCCATCGTCGAGGCACGGCAGGGCATAGGTGGAGCAGCCCAGGAACCAGTGCAGGTCATGCTCTGCGAGGCGCATGAGGCCGTGGACGCGGCCGAAGCCCGACGGCGGGAGGCAATTGCACGGCTAGCAGAGGCCGAGGAGCGACTGATCCGCCTGGCGCACGAGATGGGAGG
>JBHHTZ010000283.1:0-5604 GCA_046753605.1 Anaerolineae bacterium | reverse complement strand
CGGACTTCACCTTTTCTTGGAAGGCTCCAGGGATTCCTCACTCCGCTGGCGCTCCATTCGGAATGACATTGGGGGCGCCGGCCTTTTCGGACGGGGAGCAAGCAACGATGGAAATCAGACCGAAAGCAGACCTGCGCGGCGCAGACCTGGCCGGCCTCGATCTCTCGGGACGCAACCTGAAGGACGCCGACCTCACAGGCGCGCGGCTGGTAGAGGCGAATCTCACGAAAGCCAATCTGACCGGCGCCAACTTGAGGGACGCGGACCTGACCGGCGCAGACCTCACGGAGGCGATGATCGGGGCCGACTTCCAGGGCGCGATCCTGACCCAGGCGAATTTGGGGCAGGCGCGGCAGTACGCGAAGATGTCCATCGGGTTGCTGCACGGACACTTCAACCGGCGAATCCCTCTGGCGAACTTCAACGGTGCGACGCTGGTCGGGGCGAACCTCACGAGCGCCCAACTGGCCGGCGCGCAATTCGTGGGGGCGGATCTCTCGGGCGCCGACCTGACGCGGGCTGATCTATCATGGGCCGACCTGAAGCGGGCAAACTTCAGGGGCGCCCGGCTAATCGAGACCAATCTCTCGCACGCCGACCTATTGAGTAGCCGGCTGGTGGGCGCCCGCCTCATCCTGGCCGATCTCACCGACGCCAACCTGGCCCTGGCCGACCTCACCAACGCCTCCGTCTCCCCCAGAGACCTGAAGCGGGCGAAATCGCTGCGCGGAGCGCGGCTGCCGGCCAGTGATCAGTAATCAGTAATCAGTAATCAGTAATCAGTAATCAGTAATCAGTGATCAGTAAACAGCCATTAGTTACAGGTATCATCTGGTGCGTGCGACTTCGGGTGACTGGCACCTGTGCGTGATCAGCACTCAGTAAACAATCTGATCACTGATTACTGATCACCGATTACTGATCACTGGTTACTGATCACTGATTACTGATCACTGATTACTGGTTACTGATCACTGATCACTGATCACTGATTACTGTCCACCGACCCCGCTGCCTGTCCGATCACGATATCCGGTGTGTCCCAGCGTTTGGCTTCCATGAGCGACTTGAAGGCGCGGCGGAAGATCAGCGTCGCCTCCACGTTCACCATGCCGGCCCCCGGCGCTGCGAACTCGTACACAGACGTGTCCGACCCCAGCGCGGGGATGCGGTTGTCGCTGACGATGATGGTGGGGCTCCAGTAGGCGGCCGTCGGCTCCTGGCCGGTGTTCAGGCTGCGCAAGACCTTGGCGAAGGCCTTGCCGGGCCGGCCAGCGTAGTCGTCCGCATCTTCGCCCACGCCGCACCAGGCCGGCACGCTCTCGCCAGCCACCTGCGTCAGCTCCGCGCCGCCGCTGTCCGTTGCCCGCACCACCAGGATCAGGTGACGCGCCGGCTGGTCGGTGGGGATGTGGTGGCCGGCGCCCGTGTTGGTGATCGTCACCGTCGCCCGGATGCGACCGCCGATCACTGATGCCTGCACTGTCATGTCCACAGCGCTCTGGAGAAACTCCGGGTATCTGGTGCCATATTGGAAGTGGGATGGAATCGTCTGGGGGTCGCGCTCCACGCCGCCGTGACCGGGAACGAAGTTGGTGGTCACGCCGTCCGGCGGCATGTGACAGGTCTGGCAATGCACGCCCTGGGACGGGTAGGGGCTGGCCAGCCATTCAGCGAAGGACTGGTAGATGGGCGTGCCCCAGAAGCTGAAGTTGTGACACGCCGCACAGAATTGGCCCTGGTCGATCAGGGGGAGAAACGTGTCCGGCTCCGGGATGTCGTCCAAGGGGCCGAAGAACATCTGTTGGCCGTCCGGCGGCCGGCGCAGGTCCATGGACATCACCCCTGGCACGTTGGGATAGGGCAATCCCGTGGCGGGGTCAAGGTAGACGCCGCCCGTTTTGTGGCAGACGTCACAGAACACGCCGTTGGTCTCCACGATGGAGAGTTCGTTCATGTCTGCGGTGAAGGGTTTGTTCGCGGCAGCGCCTGGCGCGTGGCAGTTGGCGCAGTTGCCGGCGGTGTTGGGGAAGTCCAGCTTGTAGCCCGGCGAGACACCTGGCCGGCCCGTCGTGTCCGTCCCGTTGTACATCGAGAAGAAGCGCGGGTTGGTCGCTGCACCCGAATGGGCATTCGACTCCCACTGGGCCACAATAATGCTGGCATGGCAGGTGTCGCAGCCGTAGTCCACTTCAGGCGGAGAATCGGCGCGGTGGGGGTAGATCCACGGGTAGTCCGGGTTGTCCGTGGTGGGATAGAGGTTCAGTTGGAAGGTCACGCCGGACGCAGGCGGCGCCACTTCCGTCTGGGCGATGTAGTATTCGGCCTTCCACGCAGTGATAGTGGCCGTGATTCCGCTAGCGATGCCGGCCAGCGTGAAGCGACCGTCAGGACCCGTGGTTGTGGCGTTGGTGGTCGCCTTCACCCGCACGGACGCCCCCTCAACCGGCTGGCTCTTTTCGTCCAGCACCACGCCGCTCACAGTGGCGGCCGGCAATGCCCGCACCACCGCCAGGGTGAGGCCCAATCCGGCTATCAGAGCTGCTATCAGCAAACGCCAACGCATGGTGTACTCCTTGTTTCAGTGAACAGTGATCAGTAATCAGTGATCAGTAGTCAGTGATCAAAGTCTGAGACTCAGTAGATCCCGTTTTGCTCGGCCTGGATTGTCAAATCCAGGCCCAGACGGGATCTGACGATCCCTTTTGAACGAGATTTGTATCTTCTGAGCTACTGACTGATCACTGATTACCGATTACTGTTCACTGATTACTGTTCACTATCTCTTCCGTCCCACATCCTCATCGGGGTCCACGTTCCGGTACTCGTATAGCTTCTCTCGCGGGGCCGGCGATGCACAGTTGCCACCGATCTCCTCCCGGCACCAGGGCGGCCTGGCATACTGGTCGAGTTCTCGCCCGCCAATCACGAGGGGTAGATAGACCGAGTAGATGTCCCCCTCGTCTCGCTCGGCATCGCTAAGCGGCAGCTTCCTCAAACGACCGTGACGCAGGACCGGCGTGGGAATCGGTGAAACCTGCGGCGCTGCGTACCCGTCGAACAGGAGTTGCTCGCCGTGCAGTGTGATCGCGTTAGCCCGATGCACTGCGGCGCCGCTCTCGTTCCCCGACACGACGAAGTTGATGAACACCTCGTCGGAGAGGCCGGGTGACCAGCCCTGCCGCCGGCGCAGGTCGATGTTCGGGAAAGTGTCCCGCAGCGTCTCAGGGTCATAGGTGATCACGAAGAAGCCGGCTGTCGGTGACAGTTCGGCCGTCTCCAGGACCCAACCAGGCATGGTGATGGCATACCGCAGCGTCGCGTCCGTCCAGCCGTCGGGCGCCGGAACGAGGAACTGCACCGGCGTCACGTCCCAGTCGCGGTACATCTGCACCCAGCCGGAGGCCGGCGCATTGATCGTTGCACGGGGCTGGCTGGAATCCACGACATAGAACCGGTATCGGCCCGCCTCGGTCCCCAACACGCCGCCGGTCGGATAGGGCGGGTCCACCAGGCCGGCTGAGGTCAACCCGTCGTGCGTCACCGTCACGTCCACCGTCCATACGCCGGCCTCGTCCACCGCGAAGTCGGTCGACGGGTCGTAGAAATAGCCGACCTTGTTGGCGCGGCCGTGGATTTCGCGCACCGCACCGCCGGGCGATGTGACGACGACGTCCACCCGCGAGGCCAGCGGCGGGGCCACCTGGCCGGCAAAGGCGAACGTGTCCCCCACTTCCAGGACA
Organism: Anaerolineae bacterium; assembly: GCA_046753605.1. GTDB lineage: Bacteria > Chloroflexota > Anaerolineae > Epilineales > JAANWY01 > JBHHTZ01. The sequence goes on along the minus strand of JBHHTZ010000283.1, from coordinate 1,861 downwards.
GCCCCTGGCTTGACACCGGTCGGCTCGATGAACATGTCCACCGGCTCGCCCTTGACGGTGAGGAGTGGACCGCCGCTGGGTCCGCCGGCTGCGCCCTGGAACGGCGGGAAGACGCGCGAGCCAACAGGATCGTTCTTCCGCACATCGACCCAGAGCGACGCATAGATGGCGTAGCGACTCCAGCCCTCGACCAGGTCCCGCAACACCACGCCACCGAAGTGCCACTTGAAGTCATTGGGGCGCTCGCCGTCCATCCCCTGGCCAATCTGCGAGCTGTGCCGGTTGCCGAAGCGCCAGATTGGGGCATGGGTCGTGTCTTCTGTCACCTGCTGATGGATGCTGATGCCGGGCCGCTGGCCCACGCGGTAAGTGTACCCCCATTGCTCCATGGAATCAAGCGTGTACGCCGGGTCGTTGGGGCCGGCGGCCACGCTGAACAGCGGCGTCTCACCCATCGCGATCCGGTTCTCCAGGTTGCCCGGACCCTGATAGGATGGGTAGCTCAGCGCCGCTCGCTCGCGCAGCACCTGGGTGACTGCGCCGTCGGGGTCTTGGAAGCTCACCTTGGCGGCGGTTCCATCGCCGTCGGTGGCCCACGCAACGTCGCCGCTGGCGAACGGGAAATTGAGGTGGCCGCCCTCGACTCCGGTCATATTGCGGGTAAACCACTGAGTGCGCGTGTAGGACTGGTCAATGCCCCGCCGGCCATGGGCAACCAGCCGAGTCCCCGGCGTCTCCACCACATTCCCCCACGACTGGCTGCCGACCCACACCACGCCATCCGTGTCGGTGTAGATGGCGGTTACATCCACCCGATACTCGCCTGGCGCATCGAAGGCGAAACCGGAGCCGGCCCCAGGGTGGAAATATCCGAAGCGGTTAGCGCGGCCGGTGATGGTCCTATCCAGGACGTCGTTGGGGTCTGAATTGCGGTACAGGCGCATTCGCATGGTCACGTCGGCAGGAACAGCCGGCGACAGACGCAGCGTCGGCGCCAGCGCATCGCCGACCTGGAACGGCGTCCCGGGTATCGCCCCAGGGTGGATGTGTATCTCGCGGCCCACCACAACGCGATACGTGCCGCCGCCGGTGTACGTGTTGCCCCAGATGTCATTCAGCGTCCCGGTCATGGTGATGAGATGCGTGCCATCTTGACTGAACTGGTAGTCAAACTGACCCGACCCGGTGATCAGTTGATAGATGTCGCCCACGCTGCCGGAACAGCTTTCGTAATGATCGCCGTTCAGCATAACCGGGGTGCGGCTGGTAGACTGGACGAAAGGCGCTGTCCCCAGGTCATCCACCGCGCCATCCGGCTTCTGCACGGTCACGTGGAGCTGGCCCGACGGGAAGGCCAGGGGGATGAGCGGCGCATTGGGCAGGGAGTGATCGCTGACTGAGACGAAGGGCACGAAAGGCTCCAACCGATAGGTGTACGGCTCGCCGGAGCGCGGGTCGGAGCGAGGCACGAAGAAGGTGCCGGCCTGGAAGATCCGGCGATTGGCAAGCTGGAAGCTCCCGGCATCCTCGACGGCTGTGGTGCCTCGTGTCGCGTTGGAGAAGGTGTCGGCCAGGAGCATCCACGGCAGGTGTGGCGTGGCCGGCTGGCCCACCTTCAGCAGCGGCCCAAAGGCCAGGTTGCGGGGCCGGTTGGAGGTGAATATGCCGGCCACCGTTTCGTTCACATCTCCAGGAATGCTGCCGAAGGAAAGTTCGAGCGTCGGACGATACCAGCCGGCCGGCAGGTCATCGGGGAGGTAGAGCGTAACCTCGAAATCTGCCTCAATCGTGTGGGCATCCACCATGCGTTTGTTGGTCATCTCGAAATAACTCGCCCAACGATTGTACCAACTGGCATATC
>JBHHTZ010000282.1:0-5613 GCA_046753605.1 Anaerolineae bacterium | reverse complement strand
GTTGAGAGAAGTCGGAACGGCTGGATGGCGTTCGCCGTCTGATACCTGGGATGTGGTGACGAACTCGTGATACCTGGCCGGTACGATGAACCTGGCCGGCGTTGAAGCTTTGCCAAGAAGGAGAAAGGTTTTGGAACCAAACAGAATACCGAAGTGGTCACTCTCCGCTGCCCGGTTCGGCCTCTCCGTCGCCCTGATTCTGGCGGCCTGGCTCCTTGCGACGTGTGGAGCCCCGCTCGCCACGCAGTCCCAAGGGGCGGCCACCGGCGACGTGCTGGTGGAGTACCGACGGACAGGCGGAATCGCCGGCTACGACGATCACCTCATCGTCCGCACAACCGGCGAAGCGACCCTGGAGAAAAAGGGCGGCGTCCGAGATATCTTTACTGTAGATGAAGACGTCGTGGCAAGGCTGCAGCAAACAGTTGAAGACGCCAGAATCTTTGATCTCAAGAGCGAGTACCGGCCGGCCCAGGTCATCCCCGATGCCTTCACATACCGGATTGCGTTTCAGGCCGAGGGGCGCCGGCACACAGTGGAGACAACCGATGGAGCCATCCCTGATCAACTGGTACGGGTAATCGACGAACTGAACCAGATCATTGCCAAACGCTAGGCTCAGCAAGGAGAGGTCCATGAAGCATTCCTCATTTCGACAAAAACTGTTGATTTCTCTGGCTGTCACCTTTCTGCTCATCCTACCCACCGCCGCCGGCGCTCAGCCCGCCGGCCCGCGAGTTGACCTGTCCAGCCTGGAAGCGGTGTCCACGACACCACTGACTGTCACCTGGGATTCCCAAACAGGCGTGCCGGCCTTCGTCGCCGGCCGGTTCCCTGCCGGCGCCACGGCCCGCATCCTGGCCGCCGACCCGTTCGGCGCTAGCCTGAACTTCCTGCGCCTCCACCGGCACGCCTTCGGCATCGCGTCCCCTGAGCGGGAGTTCGCGCTGATGCGTGCCGATGTGGACCGGCTGGGCATGACCCATGTGCGCCTTCAGCAGACTTATCAGGGCGCGCCCGTGCTGGGGGCTGAACTCATGGTTCACTTCGACGCCACAGGTGATTGGATCACAGTTGTGAACGGCGACTATCTGCCTGGCCTGATGCTCCGCACGGTGAAGCCTGGCATTCAACCAGGCACTGCGCTGCGAGTCGCCCGCTCGGCCCTGCCCGGCAGCCAGATTCAGCGCCGGCCTCGACTCATGGTGGCGGATGGTCGATTGGACCCCGAACTCGCCGGCTCTCACCTGGTCTGGCGCGTCGAACTGTACGACCAGGGCGTGCCGGCCCGCAACGTCTATCTGATCGACGCCCAGACCGGTTTGATTCTGCGAAGCTACAACCGGCTTGCCACCGGGCGCGATCGCCTGACCTACACGGCTAACCACACGCAGACCTTGCCGGGCACGCTGTGGCTGACCGAGGCCGGCCCGGTCCCGGGCCAGTCTCCCGACGCTGATGGCTTGAACGCCCATCAGTTCGCCGGCGACACGTACGATTACTACTCGGCGGTGCACGGACGCGACAGTTACGACAACAACGGCGCTACGCTGATCGCGTCGGTTCACTATGGCACCAACTATCAAAATGCCTTCTGGAACGGTGCGCAGATGGTGTACGGCGACAGCTTTGCCAGCGCGAACGATGTGGTAGCCCACGAACTCACTCACGCAGTCACGGAGAACACCGCCAATCTGGTCTATGCCTTTCAGTCTGGCGCTCTCAATGAGAGCTTCTCCGACATTTTCGGTGCGATGGTAGACGATGAGGACTGGCTGATGGGCGAAGACCTGCCCATCGGCGCCATCCGCAGTCTGTCCAGCCCATCGGCCTTCGGCGACCCCGAGAATCTGGGCCAGTATGTTTCTACTTGCGAAGACAATGGCGGTGTGCATACCAACAGCGGTATTCCCAACAAGGCCGCATACCTGCTGTCCGAGGCAGTGGGCCGGCCAGTGGCGGGACAGATCCTCTATCGCACGCTGACCTACTATCTCACATCCAGCGCCGGCTTCAACGACGCGCGCGCGGCTGTCATTCAAGCCGCTCAGGATCTGTACGGCGCCGGCAGTGACGAGGAGAAGGAAACAACGGCTGCTTTCGCGGCGGTGGGTCTTGACGGCGTGAACGAGCCGCCGCCCCCCTCGTGCGATTGTGCGGCTTCCGCAACGCTCAGCGACAGGGCGCTGTTCCAAGACCTCAGGTTTAGCCTTCGCGCGGCCGTTACGCTGTACCGGACGCGCGATCATCTGCTGAGCCGGACGCCCGTCGGCCAGCGGTACATCGATCTTTACTACGCTCACACGGGGCAGATCAGCCGGCTGCTGGCCAAAGACCCGGCGCTGCGCCAGCAGGCGGCCGGGCTCCTCCAGTCGGTGGCGCCCGGCCTGGCGGCTTTGCTAGATGGTGATGGCGACCAGGTTGTGGTCACGCCGGCCATGACCCGGCAGCTCCAGACGCTGTTGGACAGCCTGGCGGCTGCGGATGCCGGCGGACCTCTAGCGCGTACCATCGCCGCCGAGCGATCACGTTTGAAGTTGGAGAGTCTGACCGGGCTCACTTTCACGCAGGCCTGGCGGGTTATCAACCGCTCTGGAGCGCCCGGTGATTTTGCAGGTCATTGAACCTGTGCTACAATACACTCCAGACACATGAAACGCGAGGGTGGCCTTTGGGAGTTGTAGTCTGGAATCGAATGAAACCGCCTGAGCCCGAGAAGAAACGGGCACTGGGGGAGTTTTTCTCCCCAGTGCCCGTTTTTTTGCGAATCACGGCCACTTGGCCGGCAGACCCTAAAGGTTTCCGAAACCTTTAGGGTCTGTGAGCAGCGAAGTGGAGAAGGAGAGTTGACATGCTGAAAGATCGGCCGAGGTTGTTTGATCTGGAGAACTTGGAGCAGGTATCCATTACCGGCAACGGACTGTATCAGCAGGACATCCTATCAGTAAGCCAGTTCAATACCGACAACCTGGCGTATGTTTTCGATGTGACGGAAGAGATGCGAGAGATGACACGCCGTGTTGGAGGTGTAGACCTGCTGCGAGGCCACGTTCTGGCTTGCCTGTTCTACGAACCCAGCACCCGCACATCGTCCAGCTTCATCGCTGCCATGGAGCGGCTGGGCGGGAGCGTGATCCCCATCACCCAGGGTGTGCAGTTCTCCAGCGTCTCCAAAGGCGAGTCGCTGCCGGATACCATTCGCACCCTGGAGCAGTACAGTGACGTCATCGTGCTTCGCCATCCGGAACAGGGATCGGCCAAAGTTGCGGCCGACTACGCGGATGTACCGGTCATCAATGCCGGCGATGGACCGGGTGAACACCCTACCCAGGCTCTGCTGGACCTGTTCACGATTCAGGACGAACTGAATCGAATCGAGGGGCTGCACATTGCCATGGTGGGCGACCTGCGCTTTGGTCGAACGGTTCATTCACTAACCCGGCTGCTGGTCCAGTACGATGTCAAGCTCAGCTTCGTTTCGCCCGAGATTCTACGCCTGCCGTTGGTGATTATGAACGAGGTGCGGGATGCCGGCCTGGATGTGCGAGAGACTCACAGTGTCGCCGACGTCATCGACACCGCCGACGTCCTGTACATCACTCGCGTGCAGAAGGAGCGCTTCTCAGATCTGAGCCAGTACGACGCCGTGAAGGACTATTACACCATCACACCGGAGTTGATGGCGAAGGCCAGGGACAAGATGATCGTGATGCACCCGCTGCCCCGCGTCGGTGAAATCGAATATGCAGTTGATAGCGATCCACGCGCCGCGTACTTCCGACAGGTTCAGAACGGCATGTACATCCGCATGGCCCTGCTGGCGGCGGTGCTGGGCAAGGCCTAGGGGCGGCCGCTGGGGGGGTGGCTTCTTGCAATATGACAACGAATTCAGGGATTCATCGAATGGCATTCGTTCAATCCCCGAAATTCGTTGTCATATCCACCAGTGGAGAATGACTCAATGAGCCGTGGTTTCTTTGAAATGCTCGAGCACACCATCGAGCAGAACGGTAGCTTGCTTTGCGTCGGTCTAGACCCGCGTCTGGAGTGGATCCCAGATAGGGACGTGCTAGGGTTTAACCGGCGGATGGTTGACGCAACGTCCGACCTGGCATGTGTCTACAAACCGAACGTCGCCTTCTACGAAGCGCTGGGTGTGGAGGGACTGATGGCGCTGAAAGCAACCATCGACTACATCCATGCCAGGGGGCTGCCCGTGATCCTGGATGCCAAGCGGGGTGACATTGGCTCCACTGCGCGGGCCTACGCGCAGGCAGCTTTCGACGTGTGGGAGGTTGATGCTATCACCGTCAACCCCTACCTGGGGGGCGACGCTTTGGAGCCGTTCATTGCCCGGCAGGACAGAGGCGTGTTTGTGCTGTGTCACACCTCTAACCCTGGTGCGCGGGACCTGCAAGACCTGGAGGTCGCCGGCCTACCCCTTTACCATCACGTCGCCCAGCTCGCGGGGCGCTGGAACCAGCACGGTAACATAGGCCTGGTGATCGGGGCTACCTATCCCCAGGAGATCGCCGCCATCCGCGCCGGCGCGCCGGACACGTGGTTCCTGGTCCCCGGCGTGGGAGCGCAGGGCGGCGACCTGGAAGCAGCAGTCAGCGCCGGCCTCAACACCGCCGGCCACGGCCTCGTCATCAACGCCGCACGCAGCATCATCTACGCCGATGACCCCCGCGAGGCCGCTCGCGACCTTCGCGACCGCATCAACGCCATCCGCCACCACCCCAATCTCCAATCCCCAATCTCCAATCTCCAATACCCAATACCCAATCTCCAATCTCCAACCATCGAACCACTCACTCTCGCCCTCCACGACCTCGGCGCTGTCCAATTCGGCCAGTTTACGCTGAAATCGGGGCTCAGGTCGCCCATCTACATCGATCTGCGGCTGCTGGTGAGTGATCCGGTGGTGATGCGGATGGTGGCGCGGGCCTACGCCGGCCTGCTGCGCACGCTCACGTTTGATCGCATCGCCGGCATCCCGTACGCCGGCCTTCCCATCGCGACGGCTGTGGGGCTGGAGATGGGCCGGCCGGTGATCTATCCCCGCCGCGAGGTCAAGGGGCACGGCACAGCCAGGACTATTGAGGGCAAGTACCAGGCCGGCGAGACCGCCGTCGTGCTGGACGATCTCATCACCACTGGCGGGAGCAAGTTTGAAGCGATTGAACCGCTGGAAGCGGCCGGCCTCCGCGTTCGTGATGTCGTTGTGCTCATCGACCGCGAGCAAGGGGGTGCTCAAGAATTGGCCGAGGCCGGCTACGAGTTACACACCCTCCTCTCCCTCCCCTCGATGTTGGAAACACTGACGCGCCACGGGCGCATCACCTCTGACGTGAAATCCGAGGTGGAAAAGTTCCTCTGGGAGGGCTAAGTCATGGAGGTTCGCCAGGCGAAAGCTGAGGATACAGCCGATGTCGTGAGACTGATGAAACAACTTGAGGCGTTTGCACACGGCACGGTCGGGCTGGGCGTCGAAGGTCGCTTCAAATTCATGTTGACTCTTTCTAACTTCAATGTGTGTGTTGCCGAGGACGACGATCAGGTAATCGGGCTGATCACTGCCTCGCTGCGACCCACGCTGTGGCACGCCGG
>JBHHTZ010000281.1:0-5616 GCA_046753605.1 Anaerolineae bacterium | reverse complement strand
CAGCTCTCAACACGGCTTCTCCTGGTCGTTGATCGTCTACGCCAACCTTTATGTCAAAATCCAGGGTCTCGAATGAATGATCATAATGCACTCCAACCACGTCCGAGTATTCACTGATCCGCACACCCCCGTTCTCCTCTTTGTCGGACCAGGCGCTGACACGCAGGTAGATCGGGCCGCTGTCTGCGCTGTTCTGTCCCCAGGTGCTGGTGAATCTGAAGACGTTCTCCAGTTGGTCCAACCATTTCGGGTAATACTGATCATCCTCGATGATACCTGAGCCTTCTGAGTCGGTGACCCGTTCCACTTTGTACCATCTTGCACCGGGAACGGGTGTTTCGATCCTGGCCAGCACAAAGTCGCGGATGAGCGGCGCTTCGGCTGATGATTCAGGCTCTATCGTCCAGGATATAGGCTCCAGGGGCGTGAGGGCGGGGGAAGGTGTAGCCGCTGTCGGAATTCCAACACGCCAGGACGGTGTGTCTACCTGTGGCCAGACGCGGGTGTCTCCAAAGGCGCGGGAGAAGGGGAGAGTACTTTCGTTCATATCCACCGGGCCGATGGGCTCACCCAGGCCCCGGTCGTACTGCGATAGCCAGGCCGGCTGATGGGCATAGGCAGCGGACGGTGCGGCCTGGGCACTCCGCACCAGTATCGCCACCAGCAGTGTGGTCAGCAGCGGCCAACTCAGTTGAATAAGCTGTCTGCGGCTCATGGTTGATCCTCCTTGACGGCCGGTCGCGAGCTGTGCTCGTAGACTATGACGCCCACTCAGAGATAACCATACGCCAGGTGCATTGGAGGAGGCAAGTGGTAACTTCCTGCTGCTGGCAAGCATGAGGCAAGCACACGTGGCAACTCCTTACCCTTCTCTCCGCTCTCATCGAGTGGTAGCCGTGAATGTCGGGGGGACGGTCGGTGTTGGCGGGGGCCAGGGCTGGCGCCAGTTGGCAGCCACCGTGGCCGTGTCCACAGCCATGGCGGCATGGTACGTCGGGAGGGAGCGCGTCATCGACATGGAAGCCTGGCCGAGGCCGGCCATCAGCAGGGTCAGTGTGAGCCACACGTATCGTCTAAACATCTTTTCACCTCCGGTGTCAGAGCAAGTCATCGGCGACTCATAATCCATATCACCTGCGCCAGCGGCCGGCCACGAGGGTCAGATCGGCCACGTCTACCGTGCCGCTACCGTCGAAGTCGTAGATCGGGTTGGCAGCGCCCCATGCGGCGGCCACCATCTGAATGTCAACCACGTCTACCTGGGCGTCGTCGTTGAAGTCGCAGCACTCGCTCACCTTCAGCACCCGCGTATCCAGCGGCCCCAACGTCAGGGTGACGACGATGTCCCCGTCCACCATGGTAAAGGGTAGGATATCGTTGCTCGCGATATCGGCCAGGATCGCCGTGTCCGGGCTGCTCAGCCCCAGCGGTGTCGTCTCGATGGTGATGGCGGCAGTGCGGGTGACCTCGGAATGATTGTGGACGGCGAAGTAGAGGCCACCCTGAGTTCCCATGAGTTCCTCTGAGTTCCCCCAAGTTCCCGGGAATTCAAAGGAAGTCGAGGGAACCCCGGGGCTCTCAGGCCCGCCGAAGCGTTCGAGCCAGACGTCCTCGCTGTTCGTCCGGGCGTAGGTGAGGGGCTCCCAGCCGGCCAGGGCGTACGGCCGCACAAACGCGGCGGCGGCGTTCACGATATCCAGGGCGTCCGGATCCCAACTCCCCTCATTATTCTTGACACCAACATTTACGCCGTAGAGCTTTGCCAGGGCAGTGAACTCAAGGGCCGTCTCCACGGATACGTCGCTGGCAAAGCTCTCGAATGCGAGAAGCTTATGGCCAGCCAGCGCCCGCCGGTAGTCCAGGATCTCGGGACTCCAGTTGCCCCCTTCGCTTCCAGTGACGAAGGAACCGCCTTCGTTGTAGTAGAAGTCAATGAACCCAGCCAGGTAGTTGGGGTGGCCGATGCCCCAGCAGTTGGCGGTAATGGCACGCGGCCCGCCCCGCTGGTCGAGGCGTTCCCGCAGCGTCTTCATGAACTCGAACATAGCAAAGCCGCTGTGCACCCCTGGCTCGTAGCTGACCGGGCTGAAAGCGAGGGTGTGGTCGGCGCCCGTGATGGCCTCCGGCCGCCGGTCGATCACCGGGAAGGCCACCAACTGGTCGAGCAAGACTCCGTCGAGCCGCACGTCGTAGGCCTCGGTCAGGTCGAACACGGGGTCTATGCGCCGCAGCAGCGTCCAGCGCCCCAGCCCCTGCGCAAGGTCTGGATCCATGTTGGCGGCCCAGATGGCGTACCAGTGCTCCACTGGGTACGCCTTCTTCGCCACCGTCTTGAGCTTCCATTCGCCGTTGTCGGCGATGACCGCGCTGTGGTAGACCGCCTTGGCCAGCTCACGCTTGGCATCTAGATCCCATTCCGCAGATTCTGACAGCGCTGGTACTTCCTCCCAGAGCTCGGAGAGGGGGAGTGCGAACGCATCTACCACGTCCAGAATCTCGGGTAGCGTGGGGCGAAGGGCGTGCTCGGCGGTGGGTAGCGCCGGAAACCAGAACTCTGTCGTCATGGCGTACTCGGCCAGGTACACCCCCTGCTGTTGCAGTTCCCGAAGCATCTCCATCTGCTCGGGGTCATCGCGGAAGATAGTTCCCTGCACGCCGCCTGAGTAATCGCCGAAAGGAAAGTCGGTGCGCTGGACCTGCGGGAAGAAGTCGCCGTAGCGGGCGATGACGTCGCGGAAGCCCCGCGTTGGATCGAAGCGGAACAGCCGCAGGTCGAAGGTCGCCCGGTTCTGGAGCTCCGTAGCCTGGGGCGAGATGCCCAGGTGGAAGGTGGCCTGCAAGGCTCCAGCGCGGGCGTCGTAGCGCAGCCAGACGATCTGGGGCACCAGAGGGTTCTGGGCGAGGGCGAGGCCCACCGATTTCGGATTTCGGATTTCGGATTGTGGATTGTCCGACCTTCCCCTCCCCTCCTCGCCTTCTCTTCTTGTCCCCGTGTTTCCTTGTCTCCTTGTCTCCCCTACCCCCCCTCTCCCCTGCTCCCCTGCACCTTTGCTCCCTTGCTCCACTGCTCCGCTAATGCCGGCGTAGGGGTATAGCGACATCGGCAGCCAGCCGTCGCTGACGGCGCTGATCCCCTGGTCGTAGACGCCGGAGGTGATCGTCCGGGCGTGACGCACGTCGTCCCAGAAACGCCAGCCGGCCGCCTCCACAGGCAGAGAGAGGGTGAGGTCGAAGGCGCGGTCCTCATCCCGCAGGTTCTGCACAGTCCCGCTGATGGCGATAAACTCATCGTGGGCCACGTACTCCACCGCGATCTGCAGGTCGTGGGCGGTGACCGCCTGGGAGAGGTGGTTCTCTCCCGCCCAGGAGACCTCTCCGCCCAGGAGATCGTCCTCTTCGGGGCTCTGAATTAGCTGGACGTCGTCGAACCAGAGGGTCTCCTCGTCCTGAAGCGAGGCCACGACTGCGACCTGGACGCTTGCGGCTCCTGCCGGGACCTCGACCTCGCCTCGCAACAGCCGCCAGCTCTGCGCGTTTTGCACCAGCGGCGCGACGGCCACGGGCTCCCCCAGCAGCTTCGAGTTGTCGTCCAGCCATTGCACGTAGATGCCGTTTGGGTGCTGTGTTATCTCGCGATAGAGCCTCATTTGAAGATTGGGAGCGTTGCCGGTGAGCCGTGATACGTAGCCCTGCTTGCTCCTGGCCCAGGCGCCGAGGCGGTAGCGTTTTCCTGGTTCGACCGGGACCGGATCGCTGCCGTAGGCGATGGTACCCCGATGGCCAGGCTGTCCTTCCAGGCTGAACTGCAGCACCTGGGACATCGCGCCGTGGCGGGAGAGATGTTCGACAACCGCGGCTGTGATGGGGCCGCTCGACAGCACCTCTGTCCAGCCAGCGAAGCCGTCCTCGAAGCCGGGGTTGGTGAGGAGGTTGGTGGCGGTGATGCTGCCGGCCTGGCTGAGATCGCGCAGCAGCAGCGCCGGGGCCGACAACGACACCAGTTCGGTGCCGTCTATTTGCAGACTGGTGACCTGTCCGTCGGCGGAGAGGCCCAGGGCCAAATCGTCGGCGGTGGTGAGGGTGTAGTCCGAACTGGACGCGGCCTGGCCGGCCAGCACCGTACACAAAACCAGGATCAGCAGAGCGGCCAGGCCGATGGGAAGCGTGAGGTGGGTACGCATGACATTTCCTTTCTTTCCTGCTACGCATTTCATAGCTACTCAGCCACCCTGCTGCCGGCGGTTGAAACCGCGCCTACGGCTGCGAAGCGACGTCCTGAGCCTGTCGAAGGGTCGGCCTTCGCCGACTAGAACCCGAACCGACGAAGGTCGGTTTCGCAAAGGCGACGTCCTGAGCTTGCCGAAGGGTTGCCGCGAATTCATTCGCCAGGAACGCTGGGTAGTTACGCTGGGCAGTTACCAAAAAATGACCAAAGTGTAACATCAACGGGCCAACATCGACGTGGTCTCGTCAAGGGGCACGCTCCATCTCCGCCGTGATGTCCGTGACGGTGCCCGAACAGACGCGCACGTCATACATAGCGACCGCATGCTCTGGTGAACCAACGGTCAGATGAGCCGGCCCCTGCGGAGCGCTCGTGAAGAATTCGCCGGCGACGGATGAGTGCAGTATTTCGCTATCCAGAGTGATCGTGGCTGAGCTGATCGGCTGCCCCGAGCTCCTGTCCATCACCCGCCCCCCAATGAAACCGATGCCGTTGGGCTCGGTGAGCACCGGCTCGATCCAGACGGGCCCCATCACGTCCGTGTTCCCCGGGTCGTTTTCCTCGAACCAGAGTCTGTCAAAAATGTGGGCGCGGATCGCATGGAGGTCGTCAGTTCCCCACCAGTTACGGCGAATCTCTACGTCGTAACCACCATCAGACCCCCCGACACCGCCTGTCCAGAACGCCATGTCCTCCGGCGCCAACAGATTATTCTGTTCGACAACAATAGTTGGGTCCCCCCAGTTGTGGTCGAACCCCGTCAGCGCCCCCCGCACCGTGTTGCCGCGCACCGTGGTGCTCGTGACGAAGTGTCCTGGATGAAGTTCATACGCTGCTTCAAACGTGTACTCGATCAGGTTGTTGGTGATCTCGTTGCTCCCGTGAAATGGTTGCACACCACTGCCTGAGATCGAGTTTCTGAGATAGTTGTTGTGAAAGGCCACGTTCCCGGACGTGGGAAAACCACCGCCGACGCCGCGATAGCCGTTCTCGAAGATGTTGCGCTCCACCACGATTTCGGGAGGGAACGACAGATTCTGCACCTCCGATTCGATGATGGGACCCGCGGTGTACCAGAAACGGAAGGTATTCCCCCGGATCGCAATGCGGTCGATGCGGGATGTGGGCGAGCGCAGGATCATCTTGACAGCGCCACCTGCGCCCTGCTCGATGCGGTTGCCGATGATCTCAAGCGCCCCGTAGTTGCCGGCGCCGAGCTCAAAGCGAAGCCCGTAGACGTTGACTTTGCGAATGACGGAATATGCGATCCGATGGGGCGCGGCGTCCACGCCCTTGATGCCATCATCCGCGTACTGGATCCTCACGTGCTCCAGCACGGAGGCGTTCGCTTCCTCGCCGGAGAAATACAGACCTCCCCAGACCTGGTTCGG
>JBHHTZ010000280.1:0-5620 GCA_046753605.1 Anaerolineae bacterium | reverse complement strand
ACGCCCACCCGAACACCCACGGCGACGGCCACTCCGACCACCACGCCGACCTGTACTGATGCTTACGAACCCAACGACAGCTTCGACCAGGCCTGGTTCCTGACACCGGGGGCGATCCAAAGCTACATCTGCGACGGGAGTGACGAGGACTACTTCAAGTTCGCCGTCAAGGCCGGCGACCTCATCCATCTCTCCCTTCGCAACCTGCCGGCCAACTACGACCTGTGTCTGTACAGTCCGGGCCGGCAGGAGTTGGGGTGCTCGACTGCGGGCGGAACCTCTGCGGAGACCATCGAAATGACGGCCGGCGAGAGCGGCGACTACTACGCATGGGTTTACGGCGTTCAAGGGGCGTACAGTCCGGACGCCCCCTACACCCTTGAGCCTGAGACACGGAGCCCGACTAATACGCCATCGCCCACACCCACAGATACGGCTACTTCCACTCCGACAGCTACAGTAACGCCCACTCCCACAGCGACGGCGACGACTGGGCCGGCCTGCCCCGATCCCTATGAGCCGAATGAGACCTTCGCCGATGCCTGGCCGGTCAGTGCTGGCGCCTACCAGGCCTACATCTGTGAGCCCGGCGACCAGGATTGGTTCAGCATCGACCTCCTCCGGCACCAGGAACTTAGTGTATCGCTGTACGAGTTGCCCGAGGATTATGACCTGGAGCTATACGATCCTCGGGGTGTGCTGATGGCCAGCTCGCACAACGGTGGGACAACGTCAGAGAGCATCGAGTTTCGCGATCCCGAAATGACGGGCATCCATCGCGTGCGCGTCTTCGGCGTGGCGGGTGCGTTCGATCCTGACAAGAGCTATACCCTGAAGCTGGAGCCGGGCGCAACGCCCACACCGCGCCCGCCGACCGCAACCCCAGTACCGACCCCCACCTGCACGCACGACCGCTTCGAATCCAATGACACTTTCGCTGAGGCGGCGGAGATTGAGGTCGGCGTGTCTCAGTACGGGCTGTACATCTGTCCCCGTGGCGATCAAGATTGGTTCCGGTTCGATGTGAGCCCTGGTCAACAAATCGACGTCGACCTCTACAACCTGCCCGAGAATTACATGTTGGCCATCGCTGATCCCAGTGGAGCAATCGTGGGGCGGGCCGGCGGCGCCGGCACGAGTGACCGTCACTTGACCCACATAACCACCACCGGCGGCGAGTATCGGGTCCGTGTCACACCGGGCGGTCGCGTGGACCCGATCAACTCCTATTCGCTGCGGGTGGAACTAAACGATGCACTGCCGATGACGCTTTATCCTTATGGGGACACTTATGTCTCTGCAGGAGATCCGTCGTCCACCCACGGCTCCGAGCGGTTGGTGATCGTGGGGGCCGACGAGTTCGGCCAGGAGTACCGGGGCCTCTTCCGCTTTGACCTGTCCGATGTGCCGCCCGTCATCCACAGCGCCACCTTCGTCGTCTACCTGGAGGATGCGAGCGCCGGCTATGATCTGCTGCCTGTGGATGTGTGGCAGGTGCTCGACCACTGGAGTGAGACTACAGCCAACTGGCTCAACAAACCTGTATCAAGGGACATTGGTGTGGGCGCGCTGGTAGGACCTGTCAGCGGCGGCGAATACGCTTGGGATGTGACCGATCTGGTGCAGCGTTGGCTGTCCCGTGAAGCCTTCAACTTCGGCCTGGAGCTTCGCTGCGCGGACTGCGCTTCCAGCAGTCGCAGCTTCCGCAGTCGCGAATTTGGCTCCCACGCTCCGAGGCTGGTCATCGACTTTGGCGCGGTCAGCCCGGCCACGCCGGGCTCCATCAGTGGCCGGGTCTACGAAGACACCGATGAAGACGGCGCCTATGATCCAGGCGAGAGCGGAATTGACGGTGTAAGGATCGAGCTGTTCAGGAGCGGTCGGGGCCGCTGGGCAGGGCAAACCACGGCCGCGGACGGCGCCTTTGCTTTCGACGACCTGCCTCCGGACGACTATGAGGTTGTTGTGGATGAGACGACCATCGACGTCGTCCTGGAGTACGAGTGGCTGTCGGCCAGCAGCCACGCGGTGCACGTGGGCGACGGAGACGATCTGCGCGACATCGACTTTCGCGTTGCCAGACGACCTACCCCTACTCCCCGTCCAACCCCCAGCCTGGACCTGACCGCGGAAGGGATCGAGTTCATCCAGGTGGTGCAGGGGCAGCCCTTGATTGAGGGCAAGCACACCCTGGCCCGAGTCTACGTGGGGGTCACCGGGGCGGCCGGCGAGGTGTCCGACGTCGGTGGCCGGCTCTATCGCGGCTTTGATTGGATCTCCCCCCTCGCCCCGGCCGATCTCCTGCCCAGTGCAGACCCCATGAGCGATCCAGCGATCGTCGGAGACTTGAATCGCACTCTCAACTTCTTGCTGCCGGATGCCTGGACCGAGGCCGGCCGCCACGACCTCCTGGCCTGGGTTAACTTCGCCAATCCTGGCGACGAGTGCGGTGGTTGCTGGGACGCGGGCAATCAATACTCGACCTGGGCTCATGGGACCTCGCCCATGTTCCATACCGCCGACCCTCTGGAAGTGACCATGGTCGAGGTGACGGCCGACGGGGTCAGTCCTGTCGCCAGCCGCGCCGACACATTCCGCTGGTTGCTCCAGACTTACCCCATCAACCAGGTCAACGTCTACAGTGATGCTCTGTCCGTGACAGGCTACAACTTCGCCGATACCAGCGGCTCTGGCTGCGGCACCGGCTGGGGCTCGCTGCTGGATGATCTGGGAGATATCGAGGTCTTCGGATCGCTGGGCGAGGAGCCCTCTCACATGAAGTACTACGGCATGCTGGATGAGTCGGTGCCCCATAGCTTTTCGGGCTGCGGACGCCGGCCAGGGGAAGCGTCCGCTGGACTTGTCAACAACGGCTCGTCTGCACGCACCTGGGTCAACGATGGCCAGACCATGGCCCACGAAATCGGCCACAACCTGGGTCGCCGGCACACGCTCTGCACTGGCGGCGAAGCCGGACCGGACCCCGATTACCCGCACGCCGGCGGCATCATCGGGGTGTACGGCATAAACCTGCAGAACCCCAGCGCGCCCGTCTACCTGGATCCAACCACCAACCACGACATCATGAGCTACTGCGGTAACCGGTGGATGTCTGACTACACCTATGCTGCGCTGCGCGGGTCATTCGCCGCCAGCGCTACCAGGAAACAGGTCGTCCAGGGGGCCAGGATCGCTCAGCAGGAGTACCTGCTTGGCTCTGGCACCATCGTCGATGGCCTGGTGACTATGACACGGCCCTTCTACCGGCTGATGTTCCCGGCCGGCACTAGTGATCAGCCAGGTGAGGGCCCCTACTCGCTCGAGCTTCAGGACGCCGGCGCGTCGCCGCTGTTCACACGCCACTTCGACACCGTTCCCGATAGTATAGACCCCGCCGAGGGAACCGGGCACTTCCGCGAGATCGTCCCCTGGCAGGCCGGCACGGCACGCATCGTGATCAAAGAGGGCCAGACAGTGCTGCACATCACCCACGTCAGCGCCAACGCGCCACAGGTCACCCTCCTCTCGCCCAACGGCGGCGAGCTATGGCCGCCCTACAGCGAGCAAGTTGTCACCTGGGCCGGCAGCGACGCCGATGGCGACCCGCTGCGCTACGTTTTGCTGTACAGCTCCGACGCCGGGGAGACCTGGCGAGCCGTGGCCACCAACCTGGCAGGAGAAAGTTACACCCTGGATGCCGGAAGGCTCGCCGGCAGCGAGACGGCGCTGATTCGGGTGGTTGTCTCGGATGGTGTCAACACCAGCCAGGACGAATCGGATGCCGCCTTCACCGTGGAGGGCAAGCCGCCGGCGGCGCACATCCTCTATCCGATGGATGGTAGCGCTTTCCCATCGGGGAGCCCGGTGGTGCTGGAGGGGACCGGCGCCGACCTGGAGGACGGCCCCCTGACCGACGACGCCCGCTTCACCTGGTCCTCGAGCCTGGACGGCGAACTGGGCGTGGGCCGCGAGATGCGCCTAGAGGACCTGTCGCCTGGCCGGCATACCATCACCCTGCAAGTTGCCGACAGCGACGGCTTTGTGGGGGAAGACAGCGTGTCCGTCTTCATTGGCAATCGCGTCTACCTGCCGCTGATCCGCGCAGGTCGTGATCAGCAGGCTCCTATGCGTCGCTGGCACTGACCACTTCCACCGGAGTGAAGAGATGCACGTTTCGTTCCTGCTCGGCCAGAGCACGCAGCCCGGGCGCCAGGTTGCAGGCGTAGATGGCGTAGTGGACATCCCAGGGGGCATCGCTGCCGCGCAGCCAGTGCTGTCCCCGCTCCGCCAGCCTTTCCAGGTCCCGTTGGGTGAACGGCTCCTGTCGCCAACGGGCCTCGCCGAAAACTACCGAGCGGCTGCGACGATCCACGCCGACCACGTCAATCTGGGCCTGCCGGCTCCACCACGACCCCACCTCCGCCACAGCCGGCATCCCGCGCTGGTGCGCAGAGCGCAGCAAGTGCCAGCGAGCGATCTGCTCCCAGATCGGCGCGACGACATGGGGCATCTGCAGGCGGATCTCATGCCAGACCGCGTCCTGCCCATGTCCGATCTCCAGCTCCGCCTGGCGGGGTCCAACAAAGCGCTGCCAGAACCGCAGGAAGGGGTCCTGCAGGTGATAACGTGCCCAGCGTTGCCGGCTGCCACTGCGTTCCAGCGGCTGCTGGGCAACCACCAGGCCCATTTCCTGCAACGTGAGCAGGTAGTGGGAGAGGTTCCTCCCTTCCAGCGCTGCCGCCTGCATGATCTCGGTTCGCGTGTGGGCCCCCTGGGCGATGGCCCGCAGGATGCGCATGTACAGGGGCACGTCCATGCCCCGCATCTCCAGGTGCAACTGCAGCGGAATCTCGTTGAACAGCGGCCCGGTGGGTTCCAGAATCGCGCGGCGGACGTTGGTCAGCAGATCAACCGTTGGGTCCACGGAGATGAGGTAATAGGGCATGCCTCCCAGCACGGCGTAGGTCTCCACCAGCTCAGCAGGCGCGTAGGTGGGGAAGAAGGCCGGCAGGTCGGCTACCGTCAGCGGCTTCAGTTCGAAGGGCCAGGTGTGGCGCAGGTAGAGGGGCGCATCGGGGTCCAGCACCTGCTGACGCATGACGCTCAGCAGAGAACCGGTGAGAACCAGGAAAACCTGGGTGTGCTGCAGTTCCATGTCCCACACCATCTGCAGATAGGAGGCGATGGCGGGATGGGCGGCCACCAGGCGGGGAAATTCGTCGATCACGACGATGAAGCGCTGCTCGCGGGCCAGCGGAACCAGGGCACGAAGTGCGGCTTCCCAGTCAGGGTAGGTGAATGTTGGCTCAGGGTTCTCGCCGGCTACCTGCCGGATCAGGTGGGAGAAGCGGCGCAACAGCGTGGCGGCGTCGTCCTGCGTGGCGAAGAAGAAGACGTGAGGCTTGTCTTGAACCCAATGGTACACCAGAGTCGTCTTGCCGACGCGGCGGCGGCCGTAAAGCACCACCAACTCCGCCCGGCCGCTGCCATAGCGGGTGTCCAGGTAACTCAGTTCACGTTCGCGGTTGCGCAGCATCTGCGGCCTCCAGGGTTCATCAGTTGGAATGACGGTCTCTCGGATTGTCATTCGGATTGACGATATTGTACTGCTATTCCAGCC
>JBHHTZ010000279.1:0-5625 GCA_046753605.1 Anaerolineae bacterium | reverse complement strand
TACCTGAGCCATGCGATGGCCTGGTTCCCGGAGAACACGCCATAAGTCACGCCCAGGAGTAACATCACTGCCAGAACCCCTAACGTTGCGACACTGACTCCGACAAGCGTGCGCGAGGGTCCCTGCCGTTGCGCGTCGTTGGCCAGCAAGGCGACGATCGTCGGAGAGATGGCATGGAACCCGGCCCAGGGAACATACGCTACGCCGCCGGCAAACAGCAAGATCTCTGCAAACCAGGTAACCATCATCCCCACAATGAACATCGCGGCCATCTTGGTGCGGCCAAACAGGATAGCCTGCCTCATCAAGAACTGGGTGACGATCAGGTAGGTGATGGCGCTGCAAACCAGCACAAACGCCAGATCCGCCGGTCGGTTGATGACCAGAGCCAGGTAGCCGGCTGTCACAAACCCGCCGGCGCGCAGGGAATCGGTGAGCGGGCTTTGACCGAACAACGATCGGGATAGAACACGACTGTACAAAGCCATACTCATCAATACGCTGACGATAACGCCCAACAGAAGCCATTCGATGGGATAGGCATACTGATCACCGCGTGCGTGATAAACGCGATTAGCAAGCGACATGGGCAGACCGGTGATGTCGCGAAATGCGCCTGTGATCGTCACCAGCCCGAACACAATGAGGGCACAGATAACGGCCGCGCCGATCGTCGTTCGCGCCCCCTGCCGGCCCATATCGTGGGCCATGATGCCCGGCAACACAAAGCCGATGCCGTACAGCAGTGTGAGTTGTGGCACAAGCGGCGTGGAAAGGAATAGCACGCCAATCCACAAACTTTGCAACAGGAGTGCAACAAGAATCTCTACTTCATACAGTCGCCGGCCCCACAGCATAAAGCGCGGACGCAATTGCGTCTGCACGATCCAGTAGGTCACAACTGCAACGAGCAGGGTAGCCACGATCTGGGTCGGACGGTGGACGAAGAGAGCCAGGTAGCCCGGCACGATGGCGCCGCCGGTGGTCACCCCGTACTTGTCGTAGAACAACATACTAACGACAACTCCCAGCAGGATGGCCAGGCGGACGAGCTCGGTATCGAAAGCGTATTCGTGCACGGAGCTTTACCCTCTTGCCCTCTGGCGAAGCAAGTGGCTGATCAGGTAGCGCCGGCGCTGAACCATGGAGGGCACGTGGGGCAGATCGGCTGTCAGCGTGCTGGTCGCCCGTTGCTCCGCCTTGAGATGATGGAAGAACTCCATCAGTAATTCTGCTTGTGGCGTGTGAATGTTGACCAGCCCAATCAGCAGCCCCTGCTCGCCTTCGATCAAGCCGAGGATGGTATCGAGGATCGTCTCCAGCGTCGGGTCCCGGCTGAACCCCAGGTTGACAATGCGTTCACGCGGATAACCCAGCTCGACCATGCGGGTTGTTACCTGCTCCTCGTACGCACCGAAGGTGATGTAGTAATCCAGCTCAAGGTCACGGGCGGCAATCTCGGCAAATTGCATCGCGCGCACCGCCCGGTCATAGCGGTTGTTGAGCACGCCGATGCGGGTAGCCTCCGGCCGGTAGTAGGGGCGCAGTGACTCCAGGCCGATGATCGTGCTTTCGCGGTCGTTGACGGCAAACAACGGCGCCCATACGATTCCCTTGCCCTGGACGGTGGCCGGCTGAACAAACACAGCGCCGATGTCGGGGAGAGCTTTCTCCATTCCGCGCATCGCCACGTCACGCGGGATACTCAGCATGTCGGCAACCGCCAACCCGATGGCGAGATTCTCTTTGAAAGACAGGTAGCCAAAACCCCGCAAATCCTCATCCGTCACCCACGCCGGATCGGCATAGACGAACGTTGACCTCCGAGCCTCGGTGTTGCGCGCCAGTTGGTCGCGCAGGTGCGCCCTGTCCTCGGCCGTAATGAGAATTCCCCCGTAGGGAATCGTATTGGATAGCGAATCGGCGATCTCCGGCAGGGTTTCACCCATCACATCCTGGTGATCTTCCCGAACGTTGGTGACGATGGTGATGTTTCCTTTGACAATCTGGTCCTGCGATATTTTCTGATAGAGCGGCGTGACGGCCATGCATTCGATCACTAACGCCTCCGTGTCGGGTCTGACAAACTTGCGCACGATGTCGATCTGTTCGACAATCGTGGCTGCGCCGCGCCGATGGATAGGCGATTCGTTGCCATCTTCGTGGATGATCATGGCGGCGCTCCCGGTGGTTTTCGCCACTGTCTGGAACCCGCCTTCGCGCAGCACGCCGGCCACCAGCCGCGTGACGGTGGATTTGCCACGGATGCCGTTGACGTGAATCCGCACCCGCATCTGCTGGATCCGGGCCTCGTGCTGTTCGTAAGTCTGGTGCCAGCGCCACATCAGGGCGCTCAGAATCACCACGGCGATGACAAAACCGACCATGTTATTCTTCCGTATCTCCCAGGATGAGCTTGGGTTCCACGACCGGCGCGGCCGGCATCGCGTATGCGGACAGGGGCGCTTCGCCAAGGGCCGCCAGGTCGCGGCTGATATTGAGCGAATCCTGCGCCGCCCGCATGAGATCGACTTCCGCGTCCACCTCGCCCTGATAGGTTCCCAGTCCGAAGTGCAACCTCACATATTCCAGAACGGGCTGCGGACGTTCCTCCCGACCCAGAAACGTAGCGCCCTTGAGCCGGCTGGCGATCAGCTCAGCGTCATCGTATAGCCGGTCCCAGTCCCGCTCGGGCAGGATCAGGCCAACGCGATCCGGGCCGGCTCTGAACGGGATGTCGTGTACCAGGGAACTGCTGGTGAGTTGCCGCGTCACGGCCTGATAGACTTCCGCGAAATCGACCGCATCCGCCGCGGCGAGTTCTGGCAGGTGCTCAATCTCAATCAGCAGGAGGCCCAGCGGCCGGCGAAACAGCTTGGCCCGGTCCACTTCTTCCAGGATTCGCAACTCGGCTACCTCGCGCGGCAGCAGACCGGTCCCCACCTCGCCGGCGACCAGCACGTTCCGCAAGGCGCGCAACTCCTCCAATTCATGCTGTTGTTCTTGCCAATCCTGCCTGAATCGGACCGCCAGGGAAACACTCATCCCCACGCCGATGATTTCCAGGATGCCCTGAACCCACTCGGCGTGAATCCAGACGCCCGTCGCCCGGCGCAGGAGCACCCACAGCACCACGACGGCCAATCCGCCAAGCCAACCGACAGTTGCCGGCATCAAGAGCGCCTGACCGACCCCAACCGCCAGCAGCGCGAGCAGCCAGGCCGACATGCGCGGCGCATTGCCCAGCACAATCAGGGCACTTTCCGCGATGACGATGCCCACGAGCAGATACAGCTTCCACATCTGCTGTTCGATAGATGCGGCGACCAGGGAGCGTAATTCCTCGGCAGAGTGTTCGCCGTTGACCTGTGTCTTGCCAGGCCCGTCATGGCCATTCGAGAGTAGGTTTTCCATTTGAAACCTTTAGGGTCTGTGGCGACGCCGGTACCAGACTAGAGCCAATGTGGCCACGATGGCCACGACCAGCAGGGCAGCAAGAATCAGAATGGGTGCCCGCCAGCGACTGTCGGCACCAAGCGACTGATCGAGCGCGCGATCCGCCGTTCCGACCGCCGGCACAGCAGCCATATCGGCGACTGATTGCGTATAGACTCGAGGGCCGCCGGCAGTGCTGCCGGCGGCGATCAAAGCGAGTTGGCCGGCCAGCTCCGGCTGGAGGAACGGATCGGTCAGAAGCTGTAGCGCCCGCTGATAGCCGGCGGCGCTCGTGCCCGACGCCACAAGGATCACGCGGTTCTCCCCCCACGGCGAACGCAGTATTTGCACCACGCCCAGGTCAGGCGCAGCGATGGGAACACGAATCCCATAGGTGGGCAGCAGAGTGCCCGACTCAAGGTCGAAGGGCAGATGCAACTGCGGATTCAGTTCGGTCAGCAGCGGCTGCTGCGATGGAGGGCCGAGTAGGATCAGATGCGACTGTTTTGTCTCTGCATCCAGGGAGCCGGAAAGAGCCAGGCGCGGGGCGAACGGCGATTGGCTGCCATGAGGGCTCAGAACGCGCACCAGATTCAGCGCGTCGGCGAGGTCGGTACTGGTACTTTCGGACGGCAGAGCCACTGTGAGGTCTGCCAGATCGACTGGACTGGCGAACAGATACGGAAAATCGTTCAGGCTGATCCGGCCACCCTTGTCGCCGTGAGGCAACGTGAGGGTCGTATCGGGGCGCACCGCTGCCCACGGTCCCTCTGCACTGCCGGCCTCACACAGTTGCACCGGCGCGCCGAAGTCGAAGGCCAGCCGAAGGAAGTTGCGTCCGGGGCGCAGCAGTCGCTTCGGTGCCGAGAACTCAACCCGGTCCGAGGGGCTTTCAGGAGCATCAAGCCGAATGTCGGCTACGGTGAACCCGTTCAGGCGAACGGTCAGGCTGGCCACTCGCGGGTCAGCCAGGGCTGAGTGAGCGAAGTGCAGCGCCAGCCGGCCATCCTCTGGCGACCATTTGAACGGGATGTCGAAGGTGTAGATCAGCGAGTGCTCGCCAGCGCCGCGGGCCACCCGTTCGCTGTAGCCCAGATCGGCGAGGGTGAACTGCTCTGGCAGGGCCTGGGATTCATCACCCGGCAGCTCGTCAACGACCACCGTATCCCCCTCCATTTTCAGTCGGGCCAGCGGGTCGGCCAGTGCGTTGGCAGCCTGCAGGACCGCCTGGCCATCCGGGCCTCCCACGGCGAGCACCGGCTGGCCGCGCGACCAGTCGGGGCGCGCCAGGCTGAGCCAGCCGGCCCCCCCGCCGTTGGCGGGCGCCAGTTGGTCAACGTAGGAATTCCGTCCGGCAACACCGACCAGCACCACCGGGCCGGCCAACGCATCGGGGTCGAAACGGCCGGCTGGAACCACGGACCACCCGGGCTGGCTGACGCTCTCGCGGGCCAGGACGAAGGCAACCGCCGCCAGTGCGCTCAGTTCCTGATTGTCCGGTGCGTCTGGAACAACGAACGTAACCTGCCCGCTGCTGTCGTCACCCATGACCTCAAAGGACAGGGGAAAGTCGGCCAGACTCAGTGGCGTCGCCAGCGGTTCGACGGTCAGGCTGATCTGGCTCGTGGGCCCAAACTCCAGCCAACGGGCGGGATGGTTGGGCACGATGCAGTCCCGGTCCTCCTCCAGTGGTAAGAAGGCGAGCAACTCCACTGTGTTGCGACCGGACCGGAAGAGACGGGCCGGCAGATCGAACGTGAGCGAACCGTCTCTGCTTATAAACTTCGCGGAGTAGAGATTCTGCTCATTGAAGCGAACAGTCAGCGTTGCCCCCGCCCGCGCCAGATCGCTGATCCGGTAATACAGCGTGAGCTGTCCGCTGTGGGAGAAAGCAGAAGCCTGCCACCCGGGTGGTAAAGTGAAGGTGAGTGTTGCACTGGGTGTATACCCTTCGAGCCGCAACGTGTCCGCACCCGTCAGCGTCGGCAGTGTCCAGGTGACAAAACTCGCCGGAGATGAGGGTGCTTGCGCTGTGAGTCGGGCAGGATGTTGAATGAAAAGAGACAACATCACCGCCGTAACTGGGATTAGAAGTGATTTCCTCATGTGTCTGCGTCAACTCCTGTGGATTCTAGTAAGATGTTCAATGCGGTGTTATGGCAAGCTGCGCATGAGTCGCCAATGATTGTG
>JBHHTZ010000278.1:0-5650 GCA_046753605.1 Anaerolineae bacterium | reverse complement strand
GGACAGGGGGGCTTCCGCCGGAACAGCATCATGCGTGTGGGGACGGGCCTGGTTGTGGATTCCAGCGCCCTTACAATTCAGGACAACACGTTCGACGGCAATGGCGTGGATAATGACGTCGGCATCAGGTTGCTGAGCGCCGGCAGTTTCATCTTCAGCACAGTCCTGAGCCAAAACGTGATAGAGGGGTTCACGCGCGGCATCGATGTGATTGCCGGCAATCAGTTCTTCCTGGACAACGAGATCCGCGGGCCGGGCAAAGACACGCCCGGCTCCATCGGCATCCGGTTCAGCACTGAGCTTGAGGCAGGCGGTGTCAGCGATATCATCCTGGCGTCTCTGGCTGGCAATCTGATCCGCGGCTTCGAGACGGGTATCGTGATCCATGAGCCGCCCGGCCCAACCCCGGATGCTGCCATCACGCTGTTTATCAACGGCTTCAGTTCCCCACCCGACATTAACACGATTGCCGAATACAAAGACTTCGCTCTCGTGATGGAGAACAGCAACGACAATATCACGGCGCAGTACAACAACTGGGCTGCGACAAGCTCCGCGCAGATCGAGGAAGTCATCTGGCATAAGAACGACGATTCCAGTCTGGGGCAAGTCTTTTTCTCGCCCTTCAACGGCGTCCCCGCAACAGTTGAACTGACGGCCGACCCTGACACGTTGTTGCCCAACGGAAGCGACACTTCGGCCATCCGCGTCCGGGTAGTGGGAGATCAGGGAGAACCGCTAGCGCCCGGCATGATGATCGGGCTGGAGACACTTCAGGGACTGGCGACAATCCCCCAGGCGTTCGCCGAGGCCGAGGGTGGCGACGTGACCAGAACAGGGTCGTGGGCCCAGCAGTCTGACAGTAACGCCAGCGGAGGCGCTTTTATGCGCTCCAACAGCGGCAAAATCTCCTTCGACTTCACGGGCAGCGCCGTGTCGCTGCTGTACGTGGTTCGCAGCGATGCCGGCATCGCCAACGTCACCATTGACGGCGGCAGCGTGTTCAGCGACACCCTGGATATGTACTCCGCGACGGAGGTATTTAGAGAAAAGATCATTGCAACCGGGATGACGAACGACGCGCACACGCTGGCAATCACTGCCTCGGGAGACAAGAATCCGAGTTCCAGCGACACCTTCATCTACGTTGACGCCTTGCGGTCTGGTCTCACAACTGACGAGGATGGTGTCGTCACCGGAACGCTGACCGCCGGCCTCACCCCGGGCACGGAAGAAGTGCTGGCGGTTGCCGTCAGTGATTCGGGCAACATCACTGCCACGGTCGCGGTGACGATCGCGCAGCCAACGCCCACGCCGACGCCGACTTCCACCTCAACTGCGACACCCACGGCGACGCCGACGTCCACACCCACAGCAACGCCGACATCCACGGCCACCGCGACGCCAACAACAACTTCGATCGTGAGCCAGACGCCCACCCCGACTCCAACCACGACCGGGACGTTGCTGGCCACGTCCACACCCACTCAAACGCCCACGCCGACGCCGACCATCCCCCGCGTTTTCGAAGCTCATCTGCCACTGATAGCCCGCGATCTCGTCCATGTGGTGCCGAAGATTGAGATCGTGCCGGCTGACAAGCGCATCGAGGTGGACGGCGCGACCACAGTGGAGATACGCATCCGCGACGTGACGGACCTCTTCGCCAGCGAGATTGTGCTGGAGTTCGACCCGGCGGTGATCGAGGTTCTGGACGCGGACCCCGGACAGAGTGGTATCCAGATTCAAGCGGGCACGTTCCCCAATCCGTTGAGCGGTTTTGTGGCCACCAATCAGGCCGACAACGGGGCCGGCACTGTACTTTACGCCGTCACACTGGTCAATCCCAGACCACCGGTCAGTGGAAGTGGCCCCCTCGCATTTATCACGTTCCGAGGCAAGGGCGCAGGAGATAGCCCCCTCACATTCCAGCGGGCCGTTTTGTCGGATAGGGATGCCCGACGCATCCAGGCGCTGGTCCTCGGCGGCGCCATCCACGTTGGGCCGGCGCCGACAGCAACACCGACAATCACGCCAACCCCGACGCGCACGGTTACGCCAGGCGGGCCAACCCCAACCAGCACGGCCACGCCCCACGGCCCGACGCCAACGCCGACTCCCACGCAGAAGCCGCCGCCGGGTGAGTGCCAGCAGGTGATACTGAACCCCGGTTTCGAGGTGACAGGTTTCTGGACGCTGGGGAACACCCCACGTCCGGCGCGCTACACCACGATGAACAAACACAGCGGCGAACGGTCCATGCTGATGGGAATCCGTCCCTTCGAGCAGGATGTTTACTCCTACTCGTCGGTGTGGCAGGCAATTAACATCCCACCCGATGCTGACAGCGTCGCGCTGTCATTCTGGTATTGGCCGGCCACGGAGGAGTTCACCGATCGTGACTGGCAGGCGGCGTGGATCTTCGGCCCCGACTTCGACTCCCCGCCTCTGGCGCCTGTTCTGAAAATCAGGTCCAACGAGCAAGTCTGGAAGTACCACGAACAGGACCTGACGGAGTTTGCCGGCCAGACTATCACCCTCTACTTCACCGTCTTCAACGACGGTCGTGGCTACCGCCGAACTTGGTGGTACGTAGACGACGTGACCGTGGACATCTGCGGCAGCAGCAGCACCCTGACCACACCGCCGCAGCCCCTGGAAGGGCCGGATGAGGAACTGCTGCGCGAGTTACTGAGTAGTAGCACTCCCTGATAAGGATATTGGGTATTAGGTATTGGCTATCGGGTGTCCCCTGCAATACCTAATACCCAATATCCAATCCCCGATTGCCCCCCCAATCGCCCGAACTTCGTAGATATTCCGTCAGATGCCCGTATCTAAACCGGCATAAATCACGTTCCTACATGTGGCCCTCTCAGGTTCTCCATGCCTGTGACACGAGATTGTCTCGTGTGTCAACGCCCCAGCTCTGCCAGGGGGAGAATACTTCGTGCCAACACTGCAGATTTCGCTACTGGGTGCACCAGAAATCAGTTGTGACGACGACCCGCTGATCATTTCATCGGCGAAAGCGCAAGCGCTGTTCTACTACCTCGTCGCCACTCGACAACCCCAAACGCGCGACAAGCTGGCCAGCTTCTTCTGGCCGGAAACGCCGGCCCGGCAGGCACGCGGCAGTCTCCGCAACACGCTCTACAACCTGCGGCAAATCTTCGGCGATTTGGATCCGCTGATCGCCGGCAATCAGACGATCCGCTTCAATACCGATATCGACAGTTGGCTGGATGTCGAGGTTTTCGAGAAGAGGGTCATCGGGCAGACTGCGGACGATACTGCTGCATCACCTGACTGTCTCGATACTCTCGAAGAAGCGGTCGCGTTGTACCGGGGCGAATTCCTGGAAGGGTTTGGGGTCCCCGACACCTACGAGTTTGACGACTGGGTCTTCTTCGAACGAGATCGGCTCGGTCGTCTGTATGTTTCCGCTCTCCGCGCCCTGAGCGCCGGCTACGAGGCATTGGGGGACTACCGACAGGCCATCCAGCGGGCCAGGGCCATGCTGAGTTACGATCCGCTCCAGGAGAGTGTCCACCGCCGGCTCATGCGGCTGTATGACGCCACCGGTGATCGGGCCGCGGCACTGCACCAATACGAGACGGTACGTAACCTCCTGCAGCGCGAACTGGGCGCCGAGCCTCTGCCAGAGACTCAGGAACTGTACGCTCGAATCTTACACCAGCCATCGGCGTCTCCGGGTCGAGCTGCGCCGCCCAGAGTGGCGCCGGCAGATGTTCCATCCTTTTCACCGCTCTTCCAACCCCGTTTTGAGGCACGCCCCGTCCCGGAGTATCTGCGGTCCCCGCTGATCGGTCGGGAGCGGGAGGCAGAGACGCTGCGCGCTGCCCTGGAAGCGGCACGGCAGGGTCGGGGACAGTTGGTGTTGGTGAATGGCGAAGTGGGGGTCGGCAAGACCCGGCTGGTGCAAGAGGTTGTCGAATCGGCTGAGGACGTGTACCTGCTGGCCGGCCATGCCTACGAGGCCGACGGCACCCCGCCCTACCAACCGCTGATCGAGTCCATCCGGGGCGCCCATGCCGCCTTTGAATCACTGGACCCGCCCATCCCGCCCCTGTGGTTGAGGGAGGTGTCGCGCCTGGTGCCCGAGCTGGCAGTTCAGGTGGCGGAGCCGGCCGGCGTCGGGATGCCCGTGTATGCCGAGGAAGCGCGCAGCCGGCTGTTCGAGGGCATAGCGAGATTGATCGGCCGGCTGGCCGAGGAGCGCCCGCTCATCATCGCCCTGGACGATCTCCACTGGGCAGACGAAGCGACACTCGAGGTCCTGGGCTACCTGACGCGAGCAGTGGCTTACCAGCGCGTCTTGATCGTCGCCACCTATCGGGTCGAAGAGGCCGGCCCCACCCTGCGGCGTCTCATTCGCGACCTGCGCCGCGTCGGCCTGGTGACGCAGATCAGCGTCAATCGGCTGACGGTGGACGAAGTCACGGCCATGATCCGCAGGATGGCCGGCATGGATGAGGGGGCGGAGCGCTTCAGCCTCCGCATCTACGAACGCACAGCCGGCAACCCCTTCTTCGTGATCGAAGTGATCAAGTCGCTGTTTGAGCAAGGGCTGTTGCGCCAGGAGCCAGGTGGTTGGGCCACCACCTGGGAGGACTTTGCCAGCGACTACCAGACGCTGCCACTGCCGCTGAGCGTCCGCGAGGTCATCGAGGCGCGGCTGGAGCGGCTGGATGAAAACACGCAGTTAGTTCTCGAGACAGCGGCGGTTATTCGCCAACCCTTCGAGTTCTCGACGGTCCAGATCGCCAGCGGGCTGTCTGAGATCGAGGCACTGGATGCTTTCGACGCCATGCTGCGGGTCGGCCTGATTCATGAGATTGCGGTCGATGTGGAGGGTAGCACATACGATTTCTCGCATCCGCTGATTCGCGAAGTGGCGTACCAGAATCTCAGCGGTGCACGCCGGCAGCATCTTCACTGTCGCGTGGGCCAGGCGCTGGAAGCGACGCACCTGCCGTCCCCCAACGGGGTGGTGGATCGGCTAGCATATCATTTCGGTTTGGGCGGCACGCGGGATAAAGCATTGATGTACGCGGTGGCCGCCGGCCATCGAGCGCGCGCTCTGTATGCTGCGGACGCTGCCGTGGAGCACTACCAGCGTGCCCTGTCCCTGAAACCGGATGCCGCGACCGAGGCCGCGGTCAGCGCCGGCCTGGGGGATGTCTTTACGCTCCAGGGACGGCACGGTGAGGCTATCGCAAGCTATAGACGAGCGCTCGGCCTGGCTGTGGACTCGCCGGAAATTGCGGATTTGCACCGGCGAATCGGCCGGGTGTACGAGCGCGGCGGCGACTATGAAGCGGCGCTCTCCCATTTCCAGCGTGGCAAGGCGGCGCTGGCCGGTGCCGACGCCTCACCCATTCGCGCCCGCTTGGACGATGGCATCGCGCTGATTCACATTCGCGCGGGCCGGCACGCCGAAGCCATTGATCTGTGCCGGCGCGCCCTGGAGAGTCTGAACGGGCTGGGCGACCTGGACACCCGTCAGGAAATTGCCTGGTTGACCAATACGCTTGGGTCCGCCTACCTGGGCCAGGGGAACTACTCCGAGGCCCTGGATCATTTCCACCGCAGTCTCGATCTCCGTTCGGAACTCGACGATCTCCAG
>JBHHTZ010000277.1:0-5679 GCA_046753605.1 Anaerolineae bacterium | reverse complement strand
CGATGACGGCGTTGAGGGGGGTGCGGATCTCGTGGCTCATGTTGGCCAGGAATTCAGACTTCACACGGGTTCCTTCCAGGGCCTGATCGCGCGCCAGGGCAAGTTCGGCCGTGCGCTCATCGACCCGTCTCTCCAGGGATTGGGCCAACTCAGCTAACTCGGCCTCACGCTGCTGGATTGCGCCGGCCATGGTGTTGAACGTGTCCCCCAGTTGACCGAGTTCATTGCGTTGTGCTATTAGGGCGCGCTCATCCAGGTTGCCGGCCGACAGTTGACGCGCCACCTGGGTCAGTGTCGCGACGGGCCGAGTGATGCTGCGGCCGATCACGAGACCAAGGCCGGCCCCGATCGCGACGACCAACACCGAAAGCAGAATGCTGAGGTCGCGCCTCATCTGTTCCGCCGCGGCCAGGTCTTCGTGCGCCTCAGCTTGCTCGTCGAGTTCTACTTGGATGAATGTCTCGGCCTGTTCTGTAACTTCACTGGCGACTGACTCAAGCTTAACAAGGTCTGCACTGATACTCTTGTCCAGAGTCAGCACCTGAGTGAAGTGGTCGTGGCTGCCGTTAACCTGCGAAAGGAGATCGTTCTTTTCTATCGCGGAGAGATCGGAGGACTGTATGGCAGCGCTGAGGACGTCGATTTGTCTGATGGCCTTATCTATCGAGTTTTGACGGGGTGTCAAGAAGTATCCAAATAGCTCTTGCATGGTGTGTCGGGCCTGGGTCTCCAGTGGGGCATCTCCCATTCCGGCGGCAGTGCGCGTCACAGCATCCAGGCCATCGACAACGGCGCCCATCTGCCCGGAGTGGAGACCACCGCGCCCTTCAAGCCGGTTGATAATCTGGTCGAACAATGTCTCGTAACTCTGTACCGCCTGTTCGACCTGGGTAAGAGCCTCGATAGGTGTTTCCTCCTCTTCGAGTGATAATCCCTCAGTCAGCATGTCATTGAGTGCTTGTAAGTGCTGGCGGTTGGGGATCACATAGTATGCGAAGGCGGTTGCAAAACCTTCAGATGGATAACGCAGCAGAAAATTCTTCTCGTTGCGTCGGGCTTCCATGAATTCTAGTTGCATGCGTTCGGCCAGGAGAACTTCGTGCTGAATCCTGTTCGCTCTCTCTAATGCAGCGTTTCCGATGTTGGTGGTGATGAGTGAAACAACGCTCACCAGTAATGCCAGCGCCATAAGAATTCCAAACCCGACTCTCAGTTTGTTGCCGATGCTCAGGTCATTGAACCGCTTGTGGGACATGTTGCCTTTCCTTCAGTGATCAAAGACACGTGCCAGGCAATCGTTCAGTTTTGCTCTTATGGCTTAGCGTAGCAGCAGACCTGGTTGCGTCCTTGACGCTTGGCTCGGTATAGCGCCTCATCCGCCTGTTGCAGGAGTGTGTCCAGGGGTTGAGGTTCTGTGGGGGCCATGCTGGTCACGCCCAGGCTCACCTGTACGTGCAGACGCCGGCCATCCGGCAGCGGGAGAGCCGCCGCCGCCACAGCCGCTCGTACGCGCTCGGCTATGTCGCTCGCCTCCGCCAGCGTAGCCCCTGGCAGGACCAGCAAGAATTCCTCGCCACCCCAGCGGCCGGCCCAGTCGTAAGGTCGTTTGTTGTGGACGATGGTGTCGGCCACGCGGCACAGCGCCTGATCACCAATCAGATGTCCGTGCTGGTCGTTCACGACCTTGAAATAATCGATATCGAGCAGCACCACGCTCATGGGCTCAACCTCGCGTTCGGCCCGATTCATCTCCGCTTCAATGTGCTCGTAGAGCGCTCGTCGGTTTAGCAGGCCGGTGAGGCTGTCGTGTGTCGCCAGCACCTCCATCTGATCCCGGGCCTCGCGCAGGCGTGTCTCCAGATCCAGGATGCGCTCGCCGATGGCGATTCTCGCGTGCAGTTCGCTGGGGTCGAAGGGCTTGGTCAGATAGTCGTCGGCGCCGGCCTGCAACCCTGCCACCACATCCTCTTTGCCATCCTTCGCTGTGAGCAGAATGACATACGTGTAGGTCGGGGCGCCGGCGGACCGAATCCGGCGCACCAAAGAGGGGCCACCGAGATTGGGCATCATCCAGTCGGTGATCACAAACCGGACGGATTCGTGCTGTAGCAATTCCCACGCGGCTTGGCCATCTTCAGCCACCAGCACCTCGTGGCCGGCGTGGGCGAGCATGGCCTGGATGAGCCGGCGCACGATAACGTCATCGTCGGCGATCAGAATTCTCATGGTGTGAATTATATCATACAGGTATAACCGGCCATGCGGCGATGGCGTGAAAATACTGTGAAACAGTGCCAGACGGCATGGTTGGCGCGGCAGAGGAGAGGCCGGCAGCCGACTTACCGCAGCAAACTTTCATCTATCCTTCACGCAACACGGCCCTCAGCGCCGTGGAGTTATGCTATACTACCCGAAAGTAAAAAAGGCAACCAATGTAACAAACGTTTACCGATCAGATCAAGGGAAGGCTGCTCCATGAGAGATCATACCAGGCTCTTGACAACCGGCGATGTGGCACAGTACTGCGGCGCCTCGCGGATGGGTGTACTTCGCTGGATCCGGCAGGGCAAGCTGAAAGCACACACGACCCCCGGAGGGCACTACCGGATTCAGCTTGCCGACTTTCGCGATTTTCTCGAACGGTTCGATATCCCCGTGGACGAGTCTTTCTTCGCGGAATTTACCAACCGCGTCCTGGTCGTGACCGGGGATGTTGCCACCCTTGGGTCAATCGTCGAGGCGCTGAGCACTATGCCGGAAGGATATGAAATCGAGGTGGCTCTCGATGGCGCCTCTGCCACCGACAAGCTCGCCCACGTGAACCCGGCCCTGGTGATTCTTGACAGCACTGCGCCAGAGGTTGATCCTGTGGATCTGGCCCGGCAGCTCGAGACCGGCCCCGACGGGCGGAGCCGGCCTGTCCTGATCCTGACATCGTCGGCCATGAAGCGAAGGGGCAACGGGCAGCGGGATGACGCCATCACACCGGACCAGGACTGTTTCCAGCAGATGCCGCTGGACGTCGAGGAACTACAGTCCACAGTGCGCCGGCTGCTGGCAGCGTAACCGGACACGGACATGCACAGTGAGAGTTCGGCGAAGGTCACTTGTTCGGCGAAGGTCTCACGACCGAGCCGAGCGGGGCGGCGGTCAGGAGACCTTGCCCAACGGTAGGATGAGCCGAGCGGGGCGGCGGTCAGGAGACCTTGCCCAACGGTAGGATGACTCAATCTGACGGAAGGGGAGACGACATGAGAGGCAAGGTGCGATTGGACTTACAATCTCGCCCGCAGCGGGTGGTGCTTATCCTGGGGCCCTGGCTCGCGTACGCGCTGGCGTTTGCCCCGCTTCATCGCGTGATGGGGGCAGGCGCTGGCGCACTGGCCGCGATACCCGTGGTCGTAGTCGCCTGGCTCATGGGGATAGGGGGTGCATTGCTCGCTGCCGTCCTCGTCGTGCTGCTGAACACCGCCCTCTTCAATTTGGCGGGGCTGCACGGCTGGGACGCGATTCTGCAGGCTGGCGGCGGACCGGGAACGATTGCTCTGGTGCTGATCGGGCTGGGTGCTGGCCGGCTGCGCGACTTGCGCGAGCAGGCGAAGCGGGAACTCGCCACGCGCCGGCAGGTGGAGGAGGAACTCCGAACCAGTCAGGAGCGCCTGCGCACGCTTGTCTCCAATGTGCCGGTCATCCTGTTTGCGGTTGACTGCTCCGGGGAGTTCACGCTGTCCGAGGGTAAAGGTCTGCAAGCTCTCGGTGCGCAGCCGGGTGAGGTGGTTGGGCGAGCTGTTTCTGATGTATACCGCAACCAGCCACAGATCGTCGCAGCGGTAGACCGGGCGCTGGCCGGCGAAGAAGTCATATCAACCGTGAAATTGGGGGGGTTGACCTTTGAGGCCACCTATACGCCTGTTCGTGGCGACGATGGTGAGATCACCGGTATGACTGGTGTCGCGATTGACGTGACCGAACGCAAGCGCCAACAGGCCGAGGTCGAGGCGGCGCGGACCTACCTGCAGACGCTTCAGGAAAGTAACCCTGACTGCATTGTCGCTACGGATGAAAAGGGACGGATCGTGGTCTTCAACCCTGGAGCTGAGGAACTGCTGGGCTACGCGGCGGAGGAGGTAGTCGGCCTGCCTGTCGAGCAGCTCTATCCAAGCCGGGAAGCGGCGAAAGCAGTCATGCGGGCGATGCACGCTGCCAACGGTCGCACACGCAACCTGGAGACCCTGCTCCGTCACCAAGGTGGTCGGGATATTCCGGTGCTGCTTTCGGCTGCTATTCTACCAGGCGTCGATGGGAAGGAACAGGGCACTGTCGGGTACGCCAAGGATCTCACCGAACGCAAGCGCATGGAGGAAGAGTTCCGGAAGGCGCGGGATAAGGCACAACGGTACCTGGATATCGCTGGAGTTATGCTCGTAGCCCTGGACGAGAAGGGGGAGATCACCCTGATCAATCAGAAGGGATGCGCCATCCTGGGATACGAGGAAAGAGAGCTGATCGGCACGAACTGGTTCGACATGTGCCTGCCAGAGCGAATCAGGGAGGAAGTATGGTCCGTTTTTGTGAAGTTGATGGCGGGAGATGTAGAACCAGTCGAACACTATGAAAACCCGGTTCTGACGAGGTCTGGGGAGGAAAGGATCATCGCCTGGCACAACACTGTGTTGACAGATAGCACCGGCAACATTATTGGCGCATTGAGCTCAGGCGAGGACATCACCGAACGTAAGCAGACGGAGGCTGCCCTACGGGAAAGCGAAGAGCGTTTCCGGAGTCTTGCCCAAACAGCGACCGACGGCATTATCACCATCGGCGCCGATTCGCGCATTCGTGTCTTCAACAAAGCCGCTGAGCTCATCTTTGGCTTTTCCGCTGAGGAGGCGGTCGGTCAACATATCTCAATGCTTATCCCCGAGGAATATAGGAGTCGACACACGGCTGCCATCGAGCGCTACTTGAACACCCGACAACCCAGAGTCATCGGGAAAACGGTGGAATTAAAGGGTTTGCGCAAAGGGGGGGAAACATTTCCTATCGAGCTGTCGCTGTCCGAGGCAACTGTTGGAGGCGAAACCACCTTCACGGGTATCCTTCGCGATGTCACCGAGCGCAAGCGGACAGAAAATGAATTGCGCGAATCAAGGGCCTGGCTGCAAGAAATCGTCAGGTCTATTGATGACTTATTGGTTGTGTATGATCGGGATGGGCGTTACGTTGATGTCATGACGCGTCACTCGGGCCTGTTGTTCATGCCCGCCGACGAGCTAATCGGACGGACTGTGACTGAGCTGTTGCCGGCCCAGCTCGCGGACAAGTTCGTGTTGGCTATCCAAGCCATACTGGATCATGGCACGCCCCAGGAGATTGAGTACTCGTTACCGGTTGAGGCGGGCGTACACTGGTTTCGAGCGCGCGGTCTGCCGCTGTCTGGGATACAGCACGGGGATGAGATGACCCTGTGGGCGATTTCCGACATCACTGAGCGGAAGAAGGCGGAAGAGGACTTACAGCAGACCAATAAGGCGCTGGCCGACGCCAATGTCAGAGCTACTGAGGTGATGGTCGAGCTTGAAAAGGCACGGGATGCTGCCGAAGCGGCAGCCCAGGCCAAGTCCGAATTCCTGGCCAACATGAGCCACGAGATCCGCACCCCCCTCAACGCCGTCATCG
>JBHHTZ010000276.1:0-5682 GCA_046753605.1 Anaerolineae bacterium | reverse complement strand
AACCGCCGGCCAACCTCCAACACATCCGGACAGGCGCTGCGCGCAAACTCGGCCGTGCCCGGCGCCTCGGTGTATGCAGCCAACACCGCCTCGGCGTGGGCGTCGTCCCGGGCGGACAGGTAGCTGGTGGACAGGCGTAGGGAGAGGTCGCCGGCCCTGGCGCCAAAGGCTGTGCCCGGCAGCGTGGCGATGCCGTATTCATCCAGCAGCAGCGCGGCCAGCTCGTCCGATGTGGCGACGTCGTGGCGTTGGCGCAGCGCTCCCTCCCAGCCGTTGAAGTTGGGATAGAGGTAGTACCCACCTGACGGCTGTGGGCAAGGGATGCCGGCCTCTTGCAATTGCGCGTACAGTTCGCCAGTGACAGCGGCATGGATCCCAGCGCACACCCGGATATACGCCATGATGTCCGGATAGCGGCTGTACGCCACCGTGGCGGCGTGCTGGACCGGCGCGGCCGGCGAGGACCAAATCGCGCCGGCAATAGCCATCAACGCCTGCATCACCCGCGCGCCGGCATCGCCGGCCGGCGCCACCGCCAGCCCAAAACGCCACCCCCCCAGCGAGAGATGCTTGCTCAACCCGCCGGTGACGAACGCTCCTTCGGGATAGTATTTGGCGATGGAGACGTGGGGTCGCCGGCAGTGGTTGATCAGCGCGTAGATTTCGTCGCTGATGACCGCGACATCGTTGTGCCGCGCCACTTCTGCCAGCTCTTCGAGCGTGCCGGCGGGATACACTACGCCCGTCGGGTTGCCTGGGCTGTTGAGGATCAAGATTCGAGGTTGTTGGCCGGCCTCTCTCGCCTGGGCCAGGCCGGCGGCGAGTCCTTCGGCCGTGAGGCAGTATTCATCTTCCGCGCGGGTATCGATCCAGGTGACGCGCTTGTCTGCCACCAGGGCCTGGGGGGCATAGCTAACCCACGAGGGGCGCGGCAGCAGCACGTCACCGTCGAGGGCCCGTACCAGGGCGAACAACAAGCTCTTGCTGCCCACACCCACGATGACCTGCTCCGGCGCCGTGTCCAACCGGAATTCGTGCGTGTAGAACTCGGCGATGGCGGATCGCAGCTCGGGGAAGCCGGCCACCGGCGTGTATGATCGCGCCGTGGCGTGCTCCCGCAGTGCGTCCAGTATCTTCGGATGTACTGGAAATCGCGACTCCCCGAACCCCATCTGATAGACAGTCCGCCCCTCCGCTGTGAGCCGGCGCACCCGTTCATTGATGGCCAGCGTCGGGGATTCCTCGAATCGTTGAGCGGACGGGGAGAGATTGAGTGGCATGTGTAGCTCCTCTTACACTCTGTAAGGTAGCGAGTAACCAGTGGTCAATGATCAGTAATCAGTCGCCAGATTCTGTCTACTGATCACTGATTACTGATTACTGATCACCGGTTACTGGTCACTGATCACCGGTTCACGCCCAGAACGCCTTCTCCAGGTCGGTGAACTCCTCGACGGGGCCTTCGAAGCGGTTGCGGCCCAATTCCAGGACGTAGACGTAGTCGGCGATTTTGAGGGCCTGACGGATCTCCTGATCCACCAAAATGATCGTCATGCCATCGCGGTCGCGCAGGTCCACCAGCATCTGGTAGACCTCTTGTGAGAGGAGTTTGGCCAGGCCGGCGGTGGGTTCGTCCACCAGGATGACCCTGGGGTCGGTCATCAGTGTGCGACCGAGTTCGACCATGCGCTGCATGCCGCCGGAGAGCTCGCCGGCCGGCGAGCGACGCCGGTCTTTCAACTGCGGGAAGCGCTCGAAGTTCTCCTCCAGCTTCTGCCTGATGCGCGTTCTATTGCCACGGAAGGTCCAGGCGCCCAGCTCCAGGTTCTCTTCGACGCTCATCCAGCGAAAGATTCCCGGCTGCTGAGGGATGTACGAAATTCCCATGTCGATCAGCCTGTAGGTGGGGACGCCCACCACGTTCCTGCCCTCCAGAAGAATCTCACCGGCGTTGGGCTTGAGAAAGCCGTAGATGGCCTTGAGCATCGTGGA
Source organism: Anaerolineae bacterium (assembly GCA_046753605.1). Taxonomy (GTDB): domain Bacteria; phylum Chloroflexota; class Anaerolineae; order Epilineales; family JAANWY01; genus JBHHTZ01. The sequence goes on along the minus strand of JBHHTZ010000276.1, from coordinate 3,690 downwards.
CTTGCCCACGCCGTTCGCGCCGAGCACAGTGGTGATCCTTCCCTTTTCGGCCGTGATTGAAACGCCCTGAAGGATGTTCAGGTCCTTGTAATAGCCGACATACAGGTCCTTCACTTCAAGCATTCTCGTCATCTCCCTTCAAGTATTGTCGTCATCTCCCTCTGTCGCCGGCGCATTAGCCTCTGCTGGGTCGGCTTCCTCCGACTCCTCTTCGCCCAGATAGGCCTCAATCACAGCCGGATTGCGACGCACGACCTCTGGCTCGCCGTCAGCGATGAGCTCCCCGAAGTTGAGGACCAGCAACCGCTGGCTGAGGGCAAAGATGGTATCCATGTCGTGGCTGATGATGATAAACGCCTTGCCTTGCGCGTTGACGGTGGTGATGTACTCGTAGATGATCTCCATCAGCTTGGGGTGGACGCCGGCAAACGGCTCGTCGAGGATGATGATGTCGGGGTCGAGCATCAAGAGCCGGCCCAGTTCCAGCAGCTTCTGCTGGCCCCCGGACAGGGCGCGTGCGTATTCGTGCGTCAGGTGCTCAATGGTGAGAACCCGGAGCACGTCTATCGCCTTGTCGTGAAAGTCACGCTGGCGGGCAGTGGGGTGCATTGCCAGAGCCGGCACCATCAGATTCTCCAGCACCGTCATGCGGCGAAAGGCGCGCGTCACCTGGAAGGTACGCCCCAGGCCGACCCGTGCAACCTGGTATGGAGGCAGCATGTCAATCCGTTTCCCATTCAGATATACCGTGCCGCTGGTTGGCTTGATCATGCCGTCCAGAATGTTGGTGAGGGTGGTCTTGCCGGCGCCGTTCGGCCCGATCAGCCCGATCAACTCCGGCCCACGAACCTGAAATGTCACACCGCTGAGCGCCTGAACGCCGCCGAAGTTCTTCCTGACGTTGTTGACATCGAGTTCAATCATTGCTGTGCCTCTACTGCTGCCTGTCGTTCGGCAACCGTCCCTTCAGCGACGCCGGCGCGGGTCAGGCGCTCAATAATCGGATGGATCAATCCATTGGTCCAAAAGCGCAGCGTTAGCATCAAGAGTAAACCGAAGAAGACCAGGCGCCAGTTTGTCATATCGATCACCACCGGGCCAATCGCGAAGCTGGTCCGCAAGAACTCCAGGGCAAACTCGATAATGATCGCGCCGATAGCCGCGCCGACGAGGCTTTCTAGCCCACCGATGACCGCCATAGAAATGACAAGGCTCATCTGCAGAATGAGCAGGATGTTGGGAGTGATCACGCCGATGTAATGCGCCTCCACAGCGCCGGCTGCCGCCGCAATCATGCTGGTAATCACAAAGACCAGTACCTTGTAGCGCACGATGTGAACGCCGAGAGCGGCCGCAGCTTCTTCGTCCTCACGGATCGAGCGGACGAAGAGGCCGAACCGGGATACCGACAGCCAATGCATCAACACCATCGAGGCCAGGAACAGGGCCAGCATAGCGTAGTAAGGCGGGATCTTGTCAGCAGCACCGAAGAAGAACCCCGCGAAATGAACCCCTCTGGGGAACAGGGGCGCTAACTCCAGACCATTTGGGCCGTTGGTGAGATCGATCTCGGCGTTAAGAGCGACGCGCAGGATCTCTGAGAAGCCGATGGTGAACAGGGCCAGGTAGGTACGCCGCAGCCGCAGAACGAGCACGCCGATCAGCAGCCCGAAGATACCCCCCATGATGGTGCCTACGATAATGCCGAAGAAGGCCGGCAGGCGATAGATGAGTGTGCCCACCGGCATGTTCACTCTGCCCAACTCAAGGCAGTTATGAGCACCAGTGTTGACTAACACCAGCCAATACTTACCCAAGGGCATCTCTGTACAGATTCGAGTCGGCGCGGTGGTCAGGCGGACGTACTGCCCAAAGAGCCCGGTTGCGTAGGCCCCGACCGCCATAAAGGCCATGTGGCCGAAGGAGAACTGCCCGGCATAGCCGGCCAGCAGCGACCAGCTCGAAGCCAGGATTGCATAGAAAAAGGCCACAATTGCGATGTGCATGATGTAGGGACGCGACTGGAGCCCGGCCGGTGCAGCGATCAACAGCAAAGCGCCAACCGCGGCCAGTCCCCACGTCAACCTGGTACGGTTCATAGCTCTCTCCCCAACAGACCGGTTGGCTTGAGCAAGAGGACGAGGGTCAGGATGAACATGCCGTAGGCCGGGATGTAGGCGGCTGCTCGCTGCGGATCGGGGACGCAGCCGGCGCCCAGGGCCTCGACCAGGCCGACGATCAGCCCCCCGACAAAGGCGCCAGGCAGGGAGCCCATCCCGCCCAGCACGATGATGACGAAGGAGCGCGCTGAGGCCGGCGTGCCCACCCACGGCACCCACGAGAACACTTGCACCAGGGAAGCGCCGGAAAGGCCGGCCAACATGGTCCCCAGACCAAAGGCCAGCGTGTTCATCGTGTCAGGGTTGATGCCGGTCACGGCCGCCGCCTGTCGATCTTGACTGACAGCTCGCAACGCCTTGCCGGTCCAGGTGTAGTACAAGAACCACATCAGCAGCCCCAGCAGGATCAAGGCGATGATGGCGGCCGTCAGTCGGGGCGAGGAAATCGAAACCAGGTCAAACAACTTCACGGTAGCCGGCGTCACTTTGAGCAAATCGGGGTTGTTGGCCGACGGCAGGCTGATGGTGGGATATTCGAAGAAGCGCTGAACCTTCTTGGGGTTGGCGCCCACCAAGGCCAGGGTCAGATACTGCAAGAGAAACGCCATACCAAAGGTGACCAGGATCGCGTACTCGCCCGGCCGTTCTACCTGGCCGGTGTTCATGGCGCGCAGGAATAACCGCTCGAAAGCCACGCCAATCACAAACGTCAAGAGCGCCGCGCCCAAGATGCCCACGATCGCGGGCAGGCCGGGCAGCCAGACGGCGGTGAGATAATATACTGCCATGCCACCCAGCATGTAGAACTCGCCATGGCAGAAACTCACCACTCCCAGGATCGAGAAGATCAGGGTGAGCCCCAAAGCCATCAGGCCGTAGATTGTGCCGATGACCAGGCCGTTGACGATCTGAGTGGTGACGAAGCCGGCGTTGGTGACACACAGGTTGTCGGGGTCGGCGGCCGCAAAGCCGGCGGCGAAGATCAGCGCAATCACGATACCGGGGATGGCCACCCACTTCCAGTCGAGCGTGGGAGTGAAATACCACAGCGGGACCAGGGCAAACGGCCCTCCGGCGGCGCCGACCGCTGCGCCGGCGAGACCGGCCTGCGACACGTCCAGGTCTTTTCGCCCGTAGATGCGGGGCGTCACGACCGCGCCGACGGCTCCCCAGCCAGCGATCCACAAGAGAGCCAGGTATAGGTACGAGGCGTGTTCCATTGGTTTTCCTCAGCAAATCAAGAAGGGGAACGAGCGCCGGTCGAGCTGCGTCCCTAGCGACACACAGCTCGACCGGCGGTGCTTCCTCGATTCTCTGCCGTTGGGCAAAGTCTCCTGACCGCCGTCCGCCGGCGATTCTCTGCTGTTGGGCAAGGTCTCCTGACCGCTGCCCGCCGGCTCGGTCAGGAGACCTTCGCCGAACAAGTGCTCTTCGCCGAACAAGTGCTCTTCGCCGAACAAGTGCTTCTAGGGCAGAATCGGATCGGCGGTCCTGTAGGCCTCAGGAAAGACCACAGCCGCGCTGGCCGAATCCTGGCCCTTCTCCTGATACTGGACCATGGTGATGGCCG
>JBHHTZ010000275.1:0-5682 GCA_046753605.1 Anaerolineae bacterium | reverse complement strand
GATTTGGAGAAGGTCTATGCCGTCGGTAACGCGGCCGGCGATGGGGCGCGCATCGCGCTACTGAACCGCGACAAACGAGGCGAGGCGAAAGAGGTAGCGCGCTGGGTTGAATATGTGGAGACAGCCGTCGAGCCGGCGTTCCAGGAGGAATATGTGGGAGCTATGCACATCCCCCACATGAGAGATCCATTTCTCTTGCAAACGGGGTTTGCAGGACTAGTGTGAGGCGAAGCATGAGTGGGATCGACATTGAAAGGTTGCCCACCGATCAACGCGGCCTTCGCCGAGAGCATCGGCGCCGATGCGTATTGCCGCGACGCGGGCCGTCGAAACAGCGAAGCGGCTCGTGGACGAGCGCAGGAAGCAGATGGCTGGTGGGCTGGACGGCCTGCGCGGAGGCCGACGCCGCACCGCATGACGTGGTCGTGGCCGGCTCCATCGGCCCCAGACTGGAGTTTGGATAACTGCGATGAGCATGAGAAGTTGGATTCAAGATCGACCACATGCGCTGGAAGTGACATACCAGCTTGCCGAGCGGGTTTTCTTGCGCCTTGATCCCTCGTTCTCCTCAATGGGCTACGATCGGGTTGGACGCCTCATGCGACCGGTGGAGCAACTGGGCAAAGAGCTGGTATTCGATTGTCGGATGTGCGGGCAGTGAGTGCATCCTGGTGGGGGTTGGCCCCCTGCGCTCGGAGCGCGCAGCCGAATTCATGCGTACGAAGGTGGCGGGTGTAGTCATTCCCGACGAGATCGTCAACCGGCTACGGAAGGCCCCCAAGGAGGAAAAGCACGAGGAAGGCAAGCGTATCTGCATCGAGATCATTCAGCAGGTGCGCGAGGTCGAGGGGGTGGCCGGCGTGCACGTGATGGCGTTCCGTCAGGAGGAACTGGTGGCGGAGATCATCGAAGAATCGGGCCTGCTACCGCGCCGCAAGCAGCGGGAAGTGCCGAGGGCGACGGGAGGCAACTTGGAGATGTTGGAGCGGCAGGCCAGTTCAACACAGATTGAGTAAGCTGTGATGCGGGATGCGAGATACGGGATACGCGCATCCCGCAAGAAGGAGACAACTTTGGAAACAATCATCACTTCAAAAATCAAAACCGTCATCATCGGCCCCGAGCGCCCGCTCACCATCATCGGGGAGCGGATCAACCCCACTGGACGGAAGTTGCTGGCTAAGGAGATGGCTGCCGGCGATTTCAGTCGAGTAGAGGCAGATGCCATCGCCCAGGTGGAGGCCGGCGCCCACGTGTTGGACGTGAATGCCGGCATCCCTATGGCCGACGAGCCGGCCATCATGGCTGAAGCCATTCGAGTGGTCCAGTCCGTTACCGACGTGCCCCTATCCATCGACTCGTCAGTGGTCGGTGCGCTCAAGCGGGGCCTGGAGGTCTGTGAAGGCAAGGCTCTGGTGAACTCTGTAACCGGCGAGGAGGAGCGGCTGGAGGCGGTGCTGCCGCTGGTGAAGAAACACGGCGCCGCGGTGATCGCCATCTCCCACGACGAAACCGGCATTTCCCACGACCCGGTGGAGCGCTTCAAGGTGGCCAAGAAGATCGTCGAGCGCGCCATGGACTACGGCATCCCGAAGGAGGACGTGCTCGTCGATCCGCTGGCCGTGCCGGCCGGCGCCGTTCCGGGTGCAGGCCGCAAGGTGTTCGAGGTTGTGCGGATGGTTCGCGACGAACTCGGTGTCAATACCGTGTGTGGGGCCAGCAATGTTTCCTTCGGTCTTCCGAATCGCGTAGCTATAAATGCCCACTTCCTGTCTATGATCATCGCCAGTGGCATGACAGCAGCCATTACCAACCCGTGCGAGGACGAACTCAAGTTTGCCATCCTGGCGGCTGATCTGCTCATGGGCCACGACGAACATTGCATGGCCTGGATCGCCGCGCATCGCGCAACGCAGACTTCCAAAGATAGACGTCCACGGGTATCTTCTCAATAACCTGGGGTAGGGGCAGGCCTTGCGCCTGCCCAGCGGGGCAACCGCAAGGGTTCGCCCCTACATTTTGAGAAAGATACTCCACGGCGACGAAAAGGATGAAACGTATTGCGCACTCTGTGCCCGTAAAGCAGCGTTGTCGAAGGGATTAGGACATTGCCGCTCTGCTGTCGGGAAAGTGCAAAACGAGGATCGGGCAGCATTGACTTGTAATGGTGCTGGGGTTTGGCACCTGCGGAATGCCCCAGATGCTCGAAACTGCTGGCCTCGACTTTGTCGTGGTTGACATGGAGCATGCCGGCTTCGCTTCAGCCAATATCGCTGAATGGTGGCCTGGTTCAAGGTCACGACCGTTGCTCCTATAGCCTGAAGTTTGAGTCGCTGTTTCGTTGAGGTTAGTATGGATAAGAAACGTGTCGACAAAGAGAGGTTTCTGGCCAGTCTTCCACACGAGTGGCCTGACGATTTGCTGCCAGAGATTCAGCATCAGGTACAAGTCAGCCGTCGCAAGGTTGTTGTACTCGACGACGACCCCACGGGCACGCAGACCGTTCACAGTGTGCCGGTCCTCACCGAGTGGCCGGTAGAGGCGCTGCGTGACGAACTGGTCAATGATCTGCCGGCGTTCTATCTGTTGACCAACTCCCGGAGCCTTCCACTCGCCGAAGCGGAATCGATGAACACAGAGATCGGCCGTAATTTGGTGGAAGCGGCGCAGCAGGCAAATCGTCCATTCGTCGTGGTGAGCCGAAGTGACTCGACCTTGCGCGGACACTTTCCCGGCGAGGTGCAGGCGTTGGCCGAGGCGCTGGAGCAAGACTTCGATGCCTGGCTTATCATTCCCTTCTTCCTGGAGGGCGGCCGGTATACTATTGACGACATCCATTACGTTGCCGAAGGTGCATGGCTCGTTCCCGCGGGTGAGACCGAGTTTGCGCGCGATATAGCCTTCGGCTATCAAGCGTCGAATCTACGCCAGTGGGTGGAGGAAAAGACGAGAGGCTGTACTTCAGCCGACGCTGTGGCTTCGATCTCGATCGAGGACATTCGGCGCGGCGGGCCTGAGTGGGTGGCCGAGCGTCTCGCCGGTCTCACACGCGGGCAAGTATGCGTCGTCAACGCGGCCAGCATGAGTGACCTCGAGGTCTTCACGTGGGGCCTGATGACGGCTGAGGCACACGGCCGCCGATTCCTCTACCGCACTGCTGCTTCGTTCGTCCGGGTCCGGGCCGGCATCGCCCCTCAACCGCTCCTCACACAAGAGGATTTGGAGTTGCCGGAATTGGGCGGCGGGCTTATCGTTGTTGGATCGTACGTACCCAGGACGACCAGCCAGGTCGACGCGCTTCTCGCATATCCAGGGATACTGGGCATCGAAGTTGACGTATTGGCGCTGCTAGACGACAGCCGGCGGCAAGCTGAGATCGAGCGTGTAGCCGAACACGCAGAAGAGGCTTTGATCTGCCATCAGGATGTTGTGATCTATACCAGCCGCCTGCTCGTCACCAGCGAGGATGCTGAGAGCAGTCTGTCCGTTGGGCAACGAGTCTCGGAGGGGCTCGCCTCCATCGTGCTGGCAACCTCGACCAGACCACGCTACCTGCTCGCCAAGGGGGGAATTACCTCGAGCGATGTGGCGACTGGAGGGTTGGGCGTCAAGCGGGCACTAGTGCTCGGACAGATTCTGCCGGGGGTACCGGTTTGGCAATTGGGGCCGGGTAGTCGCCATCCGGGCATGCCCTACATTGTCTTTCCTGGCAATGTTGGCAGTTCGGGGGCGTTGATTGAGATTGTCACAGCCCTTGGAAGCCCAAAGCAGCAGTAACACTTGATGCTCGCGTGAACAATTGCGCTTCAGATCTCGTCAACTCCACAAGCAGAGCATCGAAGCTGCATGCCTTTCTCCTGGTGGTCATCCTCAACGAAAGGTAAGCGATCTGGTAAGCGGGCGTTCACACCAGCGACTTTTGATCTCTCCGGCCCGGGCACGCTCAAGTGTTCTCTGCCTCGCGCAGTTAGAACGCCCCTCTGCAGCCAGCCGGCGCGGGGTCAAGAACGAACACGCTCTCCCGGAGTGCCCCAGCCGGCACCTCGTCGTCTGAAATTGCGAAGCCGGCCACCAGCAGCGCCGGCCAGCGTCGATGGCCGGCCTTTCGCATTCTGCTGAGCCCTCTTGATATTTCCTGCGTTCTGTGTTACATTACCAACACCCGGGACAGGCAGAATGGAGGTGCGACGTTGATAGAGACCACTCTCCCAAGAGAACGGCTGCTGACAGTCGAGCAGGTGGCAGAGATTCTGCAGGTGCATCCGCAGACGGTCTACGGCCTGCTCCGGGCCGGCCACATTCGCGCCGCCAAGGTGGGGCGCGCCTGGCGCGTCAGGCCGCAGGCGATTGATGAGTATTTGGAAGAGCAGATGCAAGCCAACGGGGGGACCGGACGCATCTAGCCGCTCTCTCGTCTACCACCATGAAATCCACAGTCGGAAGCTATCAGACTGGATTCGAGGCTCGTTAAGGCCCTGCAAGAGCAGGGGCATTGATTCTTATCAAGGAGCCGGCCATGACCCAACCATCAGACGATCTTCCCCCCGTGGGCGCTATCCTCGCCGGCCCCCACTGGCCGGCCCGCGTGCGCGTGGTGCGGGTGGAGCAGCGGGGGACGAACCGCGTGCTCATCGAGGCTGTCACCCTCGACGACCAGGCGCGCCTCATCTCCCGCCTGCTCCGACGCGAGGACCTGGCCGGCCTCGAAGTGGAAGCCGAAACCGACCGCCCGACCTTCAATGGTGACCCAGCCGGCTTCCGCCTGGCGGCTGAAGCCACCCGCATTCGCCTGGCCTACACCCACGACCCCCAGTTCGCCGTCAGCGTCGCGCGCATCGACCCGCTGCCGCACCAGTTGGAAGCGGTCTACTACTACATGCTCCGCCAGCCGCGCCTGCGCTTCCTGCTGGCCGACGACCCCGGCGCCGGCAAGACCATCATGGCCGGCCTGCTGTTGAAGGAGCTCAAGCTGCGCGGAGCCGTCACCCGCACCCTCATCGTGGCGCCGGCCAACCTGGCCCCCCAGTGGCAGCGCGAGATGGCCGACAAATTCGACGAACCCTTCGATCTGGTAGATCGGGCTGCTCTGAACGCTCGGGGCAGCCGCGCCTGGGAGATCACCGACCAGTGTGTCGTCTCCATGGACTTTGCCTGGCAGCCTGACGTGATGGAGAGCCTGGCTCGCGCGCAGCGCTGGGACACGGTGGTCGTGGACGAGGCGCACAAGATGGCCGCCTATCGACGCGGCGCCAAACTGGAGCGCACCCGCCGCTACCGGCTGGGGGAGTTCCTGACCGACCACACCGACCACCTGCTTCTGCTGACCGCCACGCCCCACAAAGGGGACCCCGAGAACTTCCGCCTGCTCCTGCAACTGTTGGACCCCGACCTCTTCGCCGATACGGAGATCCTGGCCCGGGCGGTGCAGCGTAAAGAGAACCCCATTTTCCTGCGCCGGCTCAAGGAGGACATGCGCGGCTTCGATGGCCGGCCTCTTTTCCCGCCGCGCCACGTCAAAACCCTGGGCGTGGAACTGACCGAGCCGGAACAGCAACTCTACGAAGACGTGACACGGTACGTGACCGAGAACTACAACCGTGCCCTGGCCGAGGACAACCGCAACGTCACCTTTGCGCTGATCGTCTTGCAGCGCCGGCTGGCTTCCAGCGTGCGCGCCATCCG
>JBHHTZ010000274.1:0-5700 GCA_046753605.1 Anaerolineae bacterium | reverse complement strand
GAAAACACCTGCCGGCGCACCCCTGAACCGTCCCCTTGGCCATGACTGCCCTACCCGACGCGCCCGTTTGACCGCCTCGCCACTTGTCAACATGGGTTGTATCGGGTAGAATTGTTTCAGATGCACCCACTGAGACGAGCTACTTCCCGGATCCACCGTGTCTTAGATGCAATACCTTTCAAATAAGACCTCGGAGGTCTCCGCCACAGGGGCTCGGAAGCAGAATCGGCCTCAAATGGGGTTGAACCTGACCTCCTAGAAGCACTTCTGAGATCTCCGAGGTCTGAACGTCGCTTATTTGAAAGGTATTGGTCTTGAATGCCAAATGGCGTCATGGCTCGATGTGGCCGGCGTAGTTCAGCCAGGATTATGTGCCGGCTTCGCGCCACATGAATCCCTTAATTCGTTGGGCGGCCAACACCCCATCAGGCTTCAGACATGACCACGATTATCCATAAGAGAGTCGGCATGGCGCGAGCAGGAACAAATCCTACGGTCATTTGCCGTATCCCGTCGGGCTGGGCGGTGTTGGGTGACATCCAGTTCCTGCGCGGGTATTCGCTTGCAATCCAGGAACGCTGATAGCCGTGAGACCATCGTATGCACTCACTCAATCCCAAAAGCCGGTTGACTTCGTATGCGCCGCCCAACCAAGCGTTTCAGCGGCGCGAGCGAAGCGAGCGCCCACTGCAAGCGCGTGTTTGGCAACCATTTGGCAGAAAGGATAGGGGAATGGTAGATTCCCCCAATGTGCCGTTGAGTTTGCTTCGAGATATGCTCTACGCGGGATCTGAAGACAACCTGAATCAAATTGTGGCCCAGCACCCGGAGTTGATGGAGTACCATCAATTTGCATTCCCATTGCATGAGGCGTTGGGAAAGTTGATGATAGTTACAAAAAGCGAGGCGGAAACGGCATGCGTGGAGATGGTACAAGAGATGTCACCCGGGGTGTCAGTGGTGATTACATGGAGCCCCGAGGGGAAGAGGATAGCCAACGTGTATCAAGCACCAGCAGATGTCTTATCCCGCATGATAGTTCGCATGCTGCAAGAAGGGCATCCTTCAGCAAGGGTACTGGATGTTTGTAATACGTTACAAGTGGCACTCCACCATCCAGACTACTTGACCGAACAGAGTTATTGGATGTTACAAGTGATGACTCGGAACGAGGAAAAGGATCGTGTGGTCAAAGTATTGAGACGATTGCATGAAGCAATGGAAATCTGCCTGGAGGAGGGATTGGATAGCCGGTGGATTAGAACATTTACCGGAGCAGTGTAGTCTTCCAATCGCCAGCGCGCCGTTAGACGCAGAGGGTTCACTGTAATAACAGCCAGCGAGAGCAGGGGTAATAGTACGGGTGGAGTTGCATCCGATGGACAATGAACACTTGATGATTGAGAGTCGGGATGATTTTGGTGAGCCCTGCCCTCGATGCGGGAAGGTATTAGCCGATCACACGTTCGTAGATCAAGACGAAGGTTATCTTTTCTTCAGAACATTGTTCCGCTGTGCCTCCTGCGGATATTGGTTGCGTACCCGCCGTGAGAACTTCAACACGCTTGGACCAATTGGCGATGAGGCCTCAGAGTTAGGTGCTTTACCTTCTGAGATGGAACAGCGCGTTCGTTTGGATCTCACTCACAAGATCGTACGTCAATTCATGCCCAACGGTGTTGAGTCTTATGAATGCGGTCGTGTCTGGACTTCTAGTGAGGAAGTGGTATCGAAAACATGGTCGATGTTTTCGACTGGTGGATTACACCTTGTTTTAGCAGGGCTAGGCACCGGTTACTTAGAACGTGGCGACCGAGATCTGGGGATTTGCGCTTATGAGCTCGCGGTGCAAGAGATACGCTCCAGAACAAGCGAGGACCCGACCTTTTCAACGGCAGACCCACAGAATTGTGACAACGTGGCTCGAATCCTCACAGGTCTAGCCTACTTATATCGTCAACAGGGGCGCATAGATGATGCAGACAAGTTGAGTGAAGAGGCATTCAACTGGGCACCCGAGTCATTCAAGAAGTCTGATTCAAGGAAGTCTGGCAGGCATATGCTGGCAAGACTTAGAGATTTGCTTTCTGGCCGCAAGCGCAGCCGCTGACATTCATCGAGGAGTTGTTGTGTGAGGTGTGCGAAACGCCACGAGCGAGTAAGATAGCGTTGTGGGCCCTTTCTGCAAAACCCGTCGCTTCAGCCCAGCGTGCCGGTTGCGGCTTTACTGATGTCCGTGGCGTCTGCACACGTGGCTCGTGGCGAGGTTCCGGCGCTAAACCCGCGCAGCGGCTGAGCTCCATGACATCAGCCGGCCCCTCGCATCCGAGAAGCCAACATCCGAGGAGCTATCAGCATGACCGCATACATTCTCACCCTCGACGAAATCGAACCACACGACCTGACACTGGCCGGCGGCAAAGCGGCCAACGTAGCGGAGTTGCGGCGCGCCGGCCTTCGCACGCCGGCCGGCTTCGTCGTGACCACCGCCGCTTATCGGGCGTTCGTTGAGACTGACAATCTACAAGCACGCATCCTCGACCTGGCTCGCGAGGCCAGCGCCGGCGACGCGGCATCTGTCCAGAACGCATCCCAGGCCATCCGCCGGCTCTTTGACCAGGCGCTCCCCCCGCAGTCTGTGATCGATGCCATCCGCCAGGCCTATCGCGACCTGTCTCAGAATCGATCCTCCGCATCTGATTCCCCGCCGCCCGAATCCGCTAATCCGTTTCGCCGAAGGCAGTCCGCTGACAGCCTATCCGCTTATCCGCTTCGCCGAAGGCAATCCGCTGACAGCCTATCCGCTTATCCGCTTGCATCCGTTGCCGTGCGCTCCTCCGCCACGGCCGAGGACCTGGCCGGCGCCTCCTTCGCCGGCCAGTACGACACGTTCCTGAACGTTCGCGGCGCGGAGGCGGTCATCGAGAAAGTGCGCGCGTGCTGGTCCTCGTTGTGGAACGAGCGGGCGATGGCCTACCGCCTCAACAACGGGCTGGATCACTCGGCGCTGAGCATGGCCGTGCTGGTTCAGCAACAACTGCCGGCCGAGGTCTCCGGTGTGCTGTTCACCCTCAACCCGCTGACGGGCCGCGAGGAGGAGATGACGGTCGAGGCCTCCTGGGGGCTGGGCGAAGGCATTGTCAGCGGTCGGGTCACGCCGGACCATTTCGTGATCGACGCGGAGCAGGGGCAGGTGATCAGCCGGCGCATCAACGACAAGCGCGTCATGGTGGCCCTGGACGCCGATGGCACGCGCGAAATCGACGTCCCCGACGAGCAGCGGCGCGCGCCGGCCCTGACCGACAAGCAACTCCTGGCGCTGGCGGAGCTCGGCTACCGCGTGATGGCCCACTACGGCCATCCCCAGGACATCGAGTGGGCGCTGGTGGCCGGCCAGTTCCACATCCTCCAGGCGCGCCCCCTCACCTCCTTCAGCTTCGCCCCCGACATCGGTCAGTGGTCCTCGGCCAACTTCCGCGAGGTGATGACGGGCGTCGTCAATCCGCTGTCCTATTCCATCTGTTTCGGCTACGAGTTCGACCGCACCCTGGAGGACTTCTTCCGTCGCATGAACCTGAAGCGGGATGACCGACCCGTCCGCTGGTCACGCCTCTTCTTCAGCCGGCCCTACATGAACATCGCCGAAGTCAAGCGCTACGCGGCGATCATTCCCGGCTTCAAGGAGCGCGCCTTCGACCGCACCGTCGGCGTCACCCCCACCTACGAAGGCGACGGTCGGGTGACACCCTGGAATCCGCGCACGATTGCGCGGGCGGTTCCCGTGCTCCTGAGTTTGCGATGGTTATACGCCACGGCCTGGCGCCGGGCGCGCGACTACTGCCGCGATTTCCTGCAGCGTGAAGCGACGCTGCTGGCCCAGATCGAGCCGGCCACGCTATCTGATGACGAGCTGAGCGAGTGGGTCAAGACCATCATCTATGACCATCATCAGACCAACGCGGTCGCACTGACCATCAGCTTCCTGTGCACCCAGGCCCAGGACGAGTTCGATCCGCAGGTGGAGCAACTGAACGAGGCGCTGGAAGCTGGCGGCCGGCCTGAAAGAATCAACGCCGGCAATCTGCTGACCGGCCTGCGGGAGATGCGCACAGCGCTCCCCCTGGTCGAGCTGTGGCGCCTGGCGGACCAGGCGCTGCGCGAGCCGGAGGTGGCGTCGGCTATCGGCGCGGTTTCGCCGGCCGAGATGGGAGACCGGCTCCGGCAGTTCGAGGCCGGCCAGCGCTTCTGGGATTCGGTTCAGGCCTACCTCGACCGCTTCCACTACATGTCGGACAACGATGAAAACCTGGCCGCCCCGCGCTGGGGCGAAGATCCGACCTTCGTCTTGACCACGCTAAAGGGTTTTGTCGAAGGCGGCATCGAGCAGAATCCCGAAGCACGCCTGGCGGAGCAGCGGCAGGTGCGGCAGCGCGAAGAGGACAAGGCCCGCCAGCTTCTGTCCGAAGGCACGCTGGACAGGGCGCTGCCGATTCGCCGCTGGCTGTTCCAGGACGCGTTGCACCAGATTCAGCGCTACAGTTGGTGGCGCGAGGAGACCCGCGACATTCTGGCCCGCGCCCACTACCACGCCCACCGCTTCCTGACGGAGCAGGGCCGGCGTTGGGCAACTCATGGCCTCTTCGCCCAGCCCGACGACATCTTCTGGCTGGAGCGCGAACATCTGCTGGACCTGCTGGATGGCCGGCTGGCCCCCGGGGTAGCGTGCGACATCGTGGCCCGCAATCGTCGCAAGGCGCAGTGCCACCGCAACTTCGAGCCGCCGGAGGCGATCTACGCCGGCGCGCCGGTGCAGACTGCGGGCGATGGCCGGCCGGCTGACACACGGTTCCAGGGCGTGGCGTGCAGTTCGGGCGTCGTCACGGGCCGCGCCTGCGTCATCCGCGACCTGCGCCAGGCGGACCGTTTCCAGAGCGGCGAGATTCTGGTAGCCCCCTACACGAATCCTGGCTGGACGCCCCTCTTCAGCATGGCCGCCGGCATCGTCATGGAGGAGGGCGGCCTCATGTCCCATGGCGCGGTGGTCGCCCGCGAATGCGGCATCCCGGCCGTGCTGCAAATCGACAATGCAACGAAACTCTTTCGAGATGGGGACTTGCTGCGGGTTGATGGGACGGTGGGGGTGGTGGAAGTGGTTGAGAGAATGAGATGATTCAGATCACCAACACCCTGTCAATCCCTCTGTCGGAGCTTTCGTTTCGCTTTTCGCGGAGTAGCGGGCCAGGCGGCCAGCACGTGAACAAGTCCGAGACGCGAGTTGAGTTGCTATTCGACGTGGCGAACTCGCCCAGCCTGACGGATGTGCAGCGGGAGCGGGTGATGCGCCGGCTGACCAGCCGGATCGACGGCGCCGGCGTGCTCCACGTGACCTCCCAGGCAACCCGCAGCCAGAAGCAGAACCGCGATCTGGCGATTGCGCGTTTCACCCGCCTGATGCGAAAGGCACTGGAGCGGCCGAAGAAGCGCCGGCCGACGAAGCCATCACGCCAGGCGAAGGAACGCCGGCTGCGGGCGAAGAAGCGCCGCAGTGAGATCAAGAGGTATAGGCGGAAGCCGGCAGCAGAGGAGTAGCTGAGGGCAATTCTGTCAAGGCCGGCACGCCCGCCGGCCTTCCCGCGCTCTCGCATGTCATTCCGAACGGAGCGCCCGCGGAGTGAGGAATCCCTGTGGCCCCCCGCCAGA
>JBHHTZ010000273.1:0-5708 GCA_046753605.1 Anaerolineae bacterium | reverse complement strand
GGAACTCTTCCAGCCCATCTGCTTCCAGGGCCAGGTCAATCAAAGACTCCAACTGGGCCACATCAAGTGTCTGAAAGCGCGCCTGCACTTCTGGCGCTATAGGTCCAAAGCGATGCTCAAGCACACGCAGCAAATGTCTGTGTGCTCCCAGTCGGAGACCTTGTTCGAGGCCTTGCTCCAGGCCCTGCTCCCGACCCTGTTCCAGGCCCTGTTCCAGGCCTCGCTCCAGGCCCTGCTCCAGGATTTCTTGATACCACGGAGACTCGCGTAGTACTGCCATATCCCACCTCATGATCTGTCGTACAAGACGGGTTTCCAAAACGAAGCTAGCGAAGAAAGCCAGTAGCGGCTCCAGTTCGCTCAACCGCTCATCAGCCCGCAGCGCTCGCAATGCCCGCCGCACCGCGGATTCGTCGTCCCCTCCTTTGAGGACTGGCACGAAGGGCAGCAATGACGGCAACGGCTGCCGAAATGCCAGGTCCGCTTCTATCGTCCATAAGTTGACCACCTTGTAGTCCTGACAAGCTCGCATGCCCATGAACTCCGACTCATAGCGGCTGGCAATTTTCACCGCAGGTGTAGAAGGCAAGATGTTGATCAGCACCGGGAAGACCGGCAGATCGTATCGCTCCTCCGCCAGAGCGGCATAGGCCCGCATGCGCCGAGGCATACGCGGCGTGTAACGTAGTTGCAACTCGTTGAGGACCAGGAAGTCATTATTCTGTGGGCTGTAAGCCCGCACCAGCACATCACTCTCTCGACTGATCCACTGGAACTCGGAGGTCACGATGTCCCGCGCCACGACATCAGGACGCTGTGTGACCCATTGTAGCCACGCATCTGGTGCCAGGCTTATCAGACGTTTTCCGCCGATGTCTGCTGCTTTAGGCATGGTAGTCTTTCGCATTCGTTGCGGAGCGATGGTGCTCTCCTGTTAGTTGGGTGTATTGCTGCTGTACTGGACCATCTCGAGAGCGCCGGCTCTTGCTTGCTCGATTGCTCCCTCCAGTTGCTTCCGCCGCTCCTGTGTCCGTGCCTGCTCTTCAAGGGCGCTGGGAGGTACCGCTCGCAAGATGCATTCATCGGCCGGCAGTGGACATCGCTCGCAGGTTTCATTGATGATGACATGGGGGATGTTTGTATCCACGGCGACGCGAATCTTGTCCAGCAAGTCATCGTCGTACTTGAACCCAATGATCACGCTGCTCCCGACCTCGGGTACAAGGGTGAGCGGTCGTGCGTAGCCGATGCACAGAAATGTATCACCAGAGCCCAGAAACTCTGAGCGCTGCGCGCCTACGATGGGGCTTGGGCCACCATTGGCGCGGCCGGCAGCCAGCCGGCGCAGCAGCCCCACGGTGAGCCACCGCCGGCAGTGATGCTCGTGAAGCCCCAGGCCGCTGGGGATCATGAGCCGCGACATGTTGAGCTGTTTGGTCAGTTGATAGTCACCCCCGAAGTCGTGAAAGCGCAGGAAGTGTAGCTTGATGTCGAAGTATTGTGGAATCAGCTCGCTGAAGCGATACAGCAGCATCTCGGGCGTTGCATCGTACCTGTCCAGCAGGGCCAGGAACCGGTCTGGCTGCCATCTGGGCAGGCTGAACAGACGCTTGAGATCCTCCACGAGAACCTGTCGGGGCATGAGGAGTGCGCCGGCAAAGTACGAGGCTTTGAAGTCATTCATTACTTGCTCGAACGACCTGACTGTGTCCGGAGCAGACGTGATCGCGCGCTCTTGCAGATCAAGGAAGTGGTAGCCGAGCTCCCGAGCCAATACGAATTTCTTCTGGGCCGGGCTGAGTGCGGGATTCACAAGCAATGCCGGCTGCTCGCCGTCCACGAAAATGGAGCGATAGCGGGCCAGGTGCGGATACTGGGGGATGAGGCTCTCGTCCTGCCGATAGCCTAACTCGCTGCTGACGAGGTCTGCCAGCCGGTCCAGCGACATCGGGAACGCCCCGGCCAGATCATGTTTGGCCGCGAATTCGTCGACCGCCTGCTCGATATCATCGAAGTAGTTCTCATGGATTTCCTGATATGAGCGCAATGCGGCGCGCAGGAAATGCTCGCTCTTCATGTCGTACTGGCGGGCGATCTCCACCAGAGTGTGGATAAGCGCACTGGCCTCAGCCGGCGCGCGGGTGATCAGATCGACCAGGTCGCCGGCCTCGAGACCGAACAGTTCGAAGGGGAAGCTCTGAAGGAGGGGGGAGGACAGAACGCTCTCCAGGTAGGCCTGAGATGGATCAAGCTTTACGGAGACCAGGCTATCGTAGCTGGTATCCAAGACCTGCGCCATGCGCATAATCTTGTCCGGCTTTGGGTATTTGCGGCCCTTCTCGATCTCCGTGACATAAGACGCCGACAGATCACACAGCTCAGCGAACTCCGACAGGGTAAGACCCCGATCCAGCCGCGCCTGTCGGACTTTCATGCCCAAGATCGTGTTGATGGCCTCCCGATTCATGTCCTGCTCCGTCTGCTCCTCGCCAAGGGAAGTCTTTCTCGTTCCCAAATAGTCTATCACACCCCAGGGTGAAAGTCAAGAGTGACCTCGCCGGCAGCGAGAAGCCCAATTCTGGCGAAACCCCCAGATTTAGCGAATTTTCGCTTGACAAACTGCGCTGTTTTTGTTATAATGCCGGCCACACAATTCAATAGTTGCCACTGTCTCTGGACCGAATTCTCGAAGGCGAGTACGAGGTGGAGCAAGTCGTTTGCCACCCTGCTCGCCCGCTTTTTGTTTACGCGTTCTTCCCGTTCGTCTCTGGTGAAGGAGGATCTATGATCAGTGAAGAGTTGCAGGTCAGAGAGATGCCTGCTGTCAATGCGCGGCCCATCGCCGAGCACACGCTGGAAATCCTCAGCGACTCGGGCGAGGGCGCCCAGCTTGCCGGCACGGTCTTCGCTCTGACCACAGCCCGAATGGGCAATGGTGTGTGGACCGTCCAGCTCATCCCCGCTGAAATCCGGCCCCCCTCCCGCACCGCCGGCGGGCTCAGCGGCGCCCGAATCCGCTTCGGCACGAAGAAAATCACCAACCCCGGTGACAGAACCAATGTTGTCGTCGCCTTCAACGAGGTCATCCTGGAAGCACGGATGGATGCTGGCGCCCTGGCAGACGGCGCTACCATCTTCATCGACCCCCAGTGGGCTGACCACTACGACGAAGACGTACAGGCTTCCTACAGCCGTGTCCTGGCGAAAGCGCGCCGGCAGGGCTACGAGGTTTTCGAAGTCCCCCTGGAAACCGAGACGCTGAAGGTGGTGGACAACGCCCAGCGTGGCAAGAATATGTGGGCGGTAGGATTGCTGGCCTATCTTTATCAGCGTGATCTGGACCTCCTGCAGACTGTCCTGGCTCGACAGTTCAAGAGCAAGGGGCCGGCGGTGCTGGAGAATAACCTGGCGCTTATCGAGCGGGGCTACGAGTATGCGCGCCAGAACCTGCCATACTGTTACCACGTGCCGGCTGTGCCAACTGATGTCCCGCAGGTAGTGATGAATGGCAACCAGGCCCTGGCGCTGGGCGCTATCGCCGCCGGCTTCAAGATTTGCTCCATGTACCCCATCACGCCGGCCTCCTCTCAGTCTCACTACCTGGCGCCTGTCTTCAGCCAGTTTGGCGGTATCGTGCACCAGGCCGAGGATGAGATCGCTGCCATTGCGTTTACCGTGGGGGCGGCCTACGGTGGCCAGCCGGCCTACACCATCACCTCTGGCCCCGGCATGGCCCTGAAGACGGAAATCCAGGCCCTGGCGGTGATGACCGAAACCCCCCTCGTCATTGTGGATGTGCAGCGCGGTGGACCCAGCACGGGGCTACCGACCAAAGTCGAGCAGAGTGATCTGCTGTCGTCGCTTTACGGGACGCCGGGCGATGCGCCGAAGGTCGTCATCGCGCCATCCACCATCGAAGAGTGTTACCACGTGATGAAGACAGCGCGGCAGATTGCGGAGCAGTTGCGCACACTGGTCATCGTCCTCTCCGACGCCAACCTGGCCACCGGCGTCCAGCCCTTCGATAAGCCGGTCGAGCCGGATGAGCCGCCGGTAGACACTCTCGATCTCCGCCCGGTCACACCAGGCTTCAAGCCCTTCGACTGGGATCAGGCGACCGGTGTTGCGCCACGCGCCATCCCGGGCCAGCCGGGAGGTACGCACACGTTGACCGGGCTGGCTCACGATAGCCAGAGTCATGTCTCCTACACGCCAGCCGTCAACCAACTGAGCCACGAGATGCGCAGCCGTAAGCTACAGATGCTCCAGCAGAGCCTTCGTCCGCCGGAGGTCTTTGGGGAGGACAGCGGTCACTTGCTGCTCATCGGTTGGGGCAGTACCCGTGGCTCCATCGAGGAGGCTGTTGAGCGTGCTCAGGCCGAAGGGTACAGCGTCTCTGCGCTCCACCTCCGGTTTCTTAGCCCGCTGGCGCCAGGCATCAAAGAGCTTCTCAATCGGTTCGATCAGCAGGTGTGCGTGGAGATCAACTACTCGGACCCGCCAGTGCGGCAGCGGTCAGGAGACCCTTCGGCAAGCTCAGGGCAGGCTCTTGCCGAACAAAGTTCTGTTGGGCGAAGGTCTCCGACCGAGCCCTCGCGGCGGTATAGCCAGTTAGCGACGCTGCTTCGGGCGGAGACGTTGGTGGATGTAGATTCGTGGTCCAATGTCTACGGCCAGCCTCTGAAGCCGGCTGAGATCTACCAGATGATTCAGGCGCGATTGGCGGAGTAAGGAGGAAAGCGATGTTGTCAACACTGCCGACCAACGGACAAGCTCGGACTTTCGAGTTGGATGATTACAAGAGCGCCAATGAACCGCGTTGGTGTAGCGGATGCGGCGATCTGGCAGTCATGACGGCCTGCCAGCGCCTGCTGCGGGATCGAGCGATCCCGCCGGAGAAGGTGGCCTTCGTGTCAGGGATTGGCTGCTCCAGCCGTTTCCCTCACTATATGAACACGTACGGTTTTCACGGCGTGCATGGCCGGCCCATCCCCATCGCCACTGGCCTGGCCCTGGCCCGGCCCGACCTGCACATCTTCGTGATCACCGGCGATGGTGACTGCCTGAGCATCGGCACGTCCCACCTGATGCACGGTTTACGGTACAACGTGAACCTGACCGTGCTGCTCTTAGACAACCAGATTTACGGCCTGACCAAGAAACAGACTTCCCCGACGACGGCTCAAGGGTTTGCCACCAACACGCAGCCTTTTGGCTCGTACCTGCCGCCCATTCAGCCCATCACCCTGGCCCTGGGAGCCACCAACGTGTCCTACGTCGCCCGGGCGGCCGACTGGGCGCCGCAGCACCTGTACGACACTATCGCCAACGCCTTCGACCATCCGGGCCTGGGCTTCGTCCAGGTCTTGCAGCGTTGCCCGGTCTACAACCCTGGCGCATACGGGCCGTTGCGGAATGACCCCGAGGCTGTCATCTACCTCCGGCATGAGCGGGGAGTTCCGGTGAGTGATGGCCTCCTCCGGCGATCAGCCGGCGCCATCGACCACGACCCGCTGGATCGGCAGGCAGCGTTCGCGCTGTCCCAGCAGCAGCGTCCGCTCCCGCTGGGGTTGTTCTATGCCAACCCGGAGGCCCCGCGCTACGACCTGATCCGCCGGCAGGACATCGAGGCCGCGCAGCAACAGAATGGTACACCGTCCATCAACAAGCTACTGGCACGCTACGAAATCTAGGTTAATTGTCAATTG
>JBHHTZ010000272.1:0-5712 GCA_046753605.1 Anaerolineae bacterium | reverse complement strand
GGGCCTTCAGCCCCGCGCGGGCTGCCGGCTGCCTCCAACGTTCGCACCCTGATTATTTTGTCAATCTTCATCAACCGCCGGCATCAGGAGGATTGAGTAGTAACAACTGGCGAAGGATTTCTGCCGAGTTGTACTAGATAACTCTACTGGCCGGCGGTCGAAAAAGCGGGAAGTTATTCCTTGACGCGCCCTTACGGTGCAAGCGGCGGCGTGGGCGTTGCAGTGGGGAGCGCCGGCAGGGCTGCTGTCGGCGCGGCGGTCGCTACAGCGGATGGCCGGGTCGGCGTGGAGGTCGGGAGTACCGGAACGGCTGCTGTGGGTAACGCGGTGACCACAGCCGGCGGCGTCGGCGTCGAATCCGCTTGCCGGGTGGGCGTCGGCCGGCTATTGCGCTGTGTCGGTGTTGGAGTCAGGTCTCGCTCGCGCGTCGGGGTGGGTGTCGGCCGCGGCTTGCGGCGAGTGGCGGTGGGCGTAGGCGATGGCCGGCGGGGGCGTGGCGTCGCCAGGGCCGTTGCCACCGGTCGCGGGGTCCTCGTGGCCGTCCTGGTCGGCCTGCGCACGGCTGTCAGAGATGGAGTCCGCGGCCGTGGGCGAACCGAGAGTCGCGGCGTGCCGGTTGCAGTCGGTCGCACATTCAGAGTCGCGGCCGCCGGCCCGGTACCGGCGGGCGTGACTGCCGTTACCAGCGTCTGCCCAGGAGTTCGTTGGGGCGGTGCAGGGGTTGGCGTTGCATTCGTCGGACGCACGCGCCGGGTTGGCGTAGGTGTGGGACGGGACGGGGACCGGCGGGTTGTGACGGCTGCCGGCCCCGCGTGTCGGGTTGCTTTCCCGGTCGGCCGTGGTCGGGTGGAACCGGGTACGGGGGTTGCCGTCGACGTGGGCCAGGGGACAGCGGTGGGCGGCGGCGTCAGTGCATCCGGGTTGGTTTGCGCGCTGCGGGCCAGGTCAGCCAGCCGGCGATAGTGGTCGGCGGTGCTTTCGAGCAGCGGTTGCTGCGCCGGCGTCATCCGGTCCCGCGCCTGGTCGAGGGCGTTGGCCTGGGCGGCGGCGAAGGCGACGTACGCCTCTAGCGACTCGCTCCGCAACTCCGCCGGCACGCGGCTCAGCTCCCGCAGCGCTGCCTCGGCCTCGTTCAGGCTCGACACGAGCAACTCGCCTCCGACCGGCGCCTCTTGCGCCAGCAAGGCGCTCAGTTCCTGGTTGCGTCGCTGAGCGCGTTCCATGTGCAGCCGGGCACGTGGCTCCGGATCGCGTGTCAGGGTTAGCCGCACTTCCTCGGCCGCGATTTTCACGGGGTAGAGCGGACTGCCGGGCAGACTGTCGGCCGAAGCGACGACGGCGGTCGCGCCGGCGGCCAGGATGAGCAGCAGCAGCGCAGCCACTGTCACGGCCCAGCGGCGGGCCGGCCCCAGCCAGGCCAGGGGGCGCTGGCGTGCCCGACGCTTCTCGGCTCGACGGGCGGCCTCGGTCAGGAAGCGCTGCCGGCCACGGGCCATGCCGGCGCGGGAGGCCGGCTCGGTGTAGGTGTAGGCGTGGAGGCCCAGCGACACAGTCTCCAGGAGCGGCCGCAACGCCTCGGCCTGCTGCGGATATCGATTCAGCACGGCCTCGATGGGCTCGCCGGCCTCCAGACGGGAGAAGGCGTCGTCCACGATCCGATCAAAGTCAATCATGGGTTGCCTCCTCCAAAACACCGCGCAGTTCGGCGACGGCCCGGTGCTGCAAGGCGCGCACCGCGCCCTCCGTCGTGCCCAACACCTGGGCGACTTCGCCGGCGGTCATCCCTTCGCCGAAGCGAAGAACGATGACCTGATGTTGCTTCTCGGTCAAACGGCTGAGGGCGGTGCGGAGTCCTGCTTGAGCGAGCCTGGCCTCGATGCGGGGCCTGGGATCTCCGGACACCACCCCCAGCCGTTCGTCGAGCAGCAGGGGTTGTTCGCTTGGCTGAGCGCGATAGTGATCCACCACGATGTTGTGCGCCACGCGGTACAGCCAGGCCCGCAACGAGGTTTGCGCGAACCTGCCCCGCTCGATAGCTTCCAGCACGCGGACGAAGACGTCGGCGGTCAAGTCTTCGGCAACAGGCCGGCTGCCGACCCGGTGGAAGATGTATTGATAGATTTTGTCGGCGTAACGGTCGTAGATCTCCGCCAGGGCTTCCTGGTCGAAGTCGCGTGCTCGCTCAAGCAGGCTCTCGTCTGGCACGAACAGGCTCCTTTCCAGCCGTCGTTCTCACGTGTATAGACAGCGAAAAGGAGCAAAACAATACGCGGGTTTTGGTGTGGTTTGGGAGAGGAAAGGGAGTGGCTGCTAGATGCTCACCCTCCCGCAGGTTCGAAGCCTCTCTGGCCGAGAATCGCTGCTTCAAGGCCAGTTTTCGGATGTAAAACCACTGCGCATTACAACCTGCGGGAGGGTGGCTGAGTGGTAACGATGGCTGTTAGTTGAGGTGCTTATCAAAGAACGCCTTCGTCCGTTGCATGAACGTGACCCACGCATCGCCCTGGAAGGAGTGGGGTTGGCCATCGTAGATGTAGAGTTCGACGGGCTTGCCGAGCGTCTCCAGGTCGCCGGCCAGCCGCTTCGACCACTCGATGGGGACCTGGGTGTCGCGGGTTCCGTGGTGGATGTGGACTGGGAATAGCAACGATTCTCCAATCAACAATGGTTGCTGGCGATCTTGCCACGGCGGTTGAGTTGGTAAATCATGCGCAGGCCGGCCAGCGTCAACTTGGTGTTCACGATCTCTATCGCATCGGTGTGAGGGGCGATGACCTCGGCCAGTTCGCCAGTGGCGATGACTCGCGCGCCGTTTTGCAGTTCAGCCTGAAAGCGGCGGACCATGCCTTCGACCAACCCCACGTAGCCGTACACCAGACCGGACTGCATGCTGTGGACGGTGTTGGTGCCAATCGCTCGCGGCGGCGCTGTGAGCTCGATGCGCGGCAATTGCGCTGTCTGCCGGAATAATGCCTCAGCGGCAATGCCCAGGCCGGGCGCGATGGCATCGCCGACGTAGTCGCCGGCGGCGGAAATGGCGTCGAAGGTGGTGGCGGTGCTGAAGTCGATGACGATGGCCGGCGCGCCGTACAGCTCGCGCGCTGCCAGCGCGTTGGCGATGCGGTCGGGTCCCACCTCGCGCGGATTGTCCGTGCGAATGCGTACGCCGGTCCTGACTCCCGGCCCGACCACCAACGGCGTCACGCCCAGGTAGCGCCGGCTCACCTCCTGTAACGTGGTCAGCAGGGGCGGCACCGAGGCGGAAATCACCACACCCTCAATGTCGTCGAAGGTCATTTGGTTGCGCTCGAACAGGCTCATTAGCAGCACGGCGTGCTCGTCGGCCGTCCGCTCCCGGTCGGTGGCGATGCTCCAGTGGACGGTCATCTGCTCATCGTTGCAGATTCCGAGGACGATGTTGGTGTTCCCGATGTCGATGGCGAGTAGGTGGCTGCTTGGCATTGTATACACTCCGAAAGTTTACAAAACAGTCAAGATGACAGAAGTCATCGTGAAACGTAAAACGTGAAACGTGAGGATTCTTACACGAACCAGTCATCACGTTTCACGTTTCACGTTTTACGGTGTTGCTGTCTTTGTACAAACTCAATCGCATGGCGGAAAACCGCCTCTTTGCCGAAGTCTTCGGTGATGATGTGATCGCTATTCTCGATCCAGATGGCCGACTTGTGCCGGCTGCTCAGGCGGTCGAGGATCAGCGCGACGTCCGCCGGCGGTGCAACCGAGTCGTGGCGGGCGTGTAATAGCAGCACCGGCGCTTGCACTTCCGGCAGATCGTCCCACAGGTGATCCAGGAACTCGGCCAGGCTGGCGACGGCTGTCAGAGGGACACGCCAATAGGATGGGTGTTGTGCTCGCGCTGCCGGGTCGCTGATGCTGGAACCGCCGCGCTTGCGCTGGAAGGGATAGACGCTGGCCACTATCCGCATAAGGCGCGGGCTGAGCCCTGGGATGTGAATCGGTGTGCCCAAAGCTACTACGCCAGCCAGGCTCGGGTCGTGAGCGGCGGCGTGCAGGGCAAGAGACGCGCCGGCTGAGATGCCCATGACCCACACTTCGTCTACCAACGTCTTCAACTGCGCGATGCCGGCCTGCGTGGCCGCGAACCAGTCCCGCCAGGTGGTGCGGGCCAGGTCTTCGGGCGTAGTGCGGTGGCCGGGCAGGACCGGCCCCAGGGCGGTGATGCCGGCCTCGGCCAGGCGCTCGCCCAACTCACGGACCTCGAAGGGGGTGCTGGTGAACCCGTGGAGCAGCAGCGCCCCCACCCTTCGGCTGTGCTCAGACGAGTCGGGGCCGCGCTCGAAGAAGAAGGGTTCGGCTTCGGGGATGGTGACGGGTCTCATGGTTGTCCCTTTACGGCCCGGAGAATAGCCTGGCTCACGGTTTCGGCAGCGGCGGCGCCGAGCGCGTTGACATCCGCTTGTCTGTCTCCGGTCGAGAGGGCGAAGATGGTGTCACCATCCAGCAGGGTGTGGGCCGGCCTGATGGCGCGCGCCAGTCCTGTGTGGGCCATGTTGGCCACAGCGGTGCACTGGGCCTGGGTCAGCTCGGCATCCGTCGCCACCACCGCCAGCGTGGTGTTGCCGAACTGCGGCAAGGCTCCCATCTCGATCAATCGGGCAGCGGTGTCCAGCCAGCTTCCGTCCGGGGAGCGGGCGCCGGCCACAATCTCGCCGGTAGCGGGATCGATCACGTCGCCCAGGCAGTTGACCACCGCCAGCGCGCCCACGACCACGCCGTTGCCCAGCCGGACGACGGCGCTGCCCAGCCCGCCCTGCATGGCCGAAAACGGTCCCATCAGCTTGCCGACGGTGGCGCCGGTGCCGGCGCCCACGTTGCCTTCGGCCACCGGGGCGTCGGTGGCGGATTCGCAGGCAGCGTAGCCGGCCTCGGCGTCGGGGCGAACATCGTGCCGGCCTACCAGTAGGTCGAACAGGATGGCCGCCGGCACGATGGGCACTTTCGTCACACCCACGTCAAAGCCGATGTCGTGCTCTTCCAGCCAGCGCATCACGCCATCGGCAGCGGCCAGCCCGAAGGCGCTGCCTCCGCTCAGCACAACGGCGTGTACCTGCTGGACCATCGTTTCGGGCCGCAGCAAATCCGTCTCCCGCGTGCCCGGCCCGCCGCCGCGCACGGCGACGCCGGCGGTTGCCCCGTCCGGGCACAGCACCACGGTGCATCCCGTTGCCGCCTCAAGATTTGTCCAGTGCCCCACGTGAATGCCTGGTATGGCAGTAAGCGTGTGATTCATCGGTTGCTCCAGAAGTCGATTTGACAACCCCGGTAGATTATGGCATGATCTAATTGATCGGGTGGGCCTGACCGAATTCCCGGCACACCACCGGGGTGATGGCAGGCCTTTGAGGCCGCAAGGCTGCACCCGACCTTTTATTTTTCTGAGCTCAACAAACCTTTAGCAGTTCTTCCACCGTCGTTGTCTTATCTGCTCTCACCTGTCACCGCGTCACCCGTATGGCTGCCCGGTGAGCAGGAGATTTCTTCCCATTTGATCGAGCTTGACGCTCGTTAGGAACGGTGATTAAATAACTTTCCCATTTCCAGATCAGGGTAGCGCCGGCTGAGTAGGAGCGCCAGCGACGTATCGAAGCCAAGCGGGTCTCGAAAACAGGCTGTTTACACTCCGGCCGCTTGGTTTCGATACGCTCCGGCACGAAAAGCGTGTGCCTC
>JBHHTZ010000271.1:0-5738 GCA_046753605.1 Anaerolineae bacterium | reverse complement strand
GGCGTGTTGGTGGGCGTGGCCGTGTTGGTCGGAGTGCTCGTCGGAGTCGGCGTGTTGGTGGGCGTGGCCGTGTTGGTCGGAGTGCTCGTCGGAGTCGGCGTGTCTGTGACCGTTGGTGTATCCGTTGCCGTCGGTGTGTTGGTTGGCGTGTCTGTTGGGGCCGGCGTGCCTGTGGCTGTGGGCGTGTGGGTGGGGGTGCTGGTTGGAGCCGGCGTGTTAATGGCTGTTGGTGTGTCGGTTGGCGTGCCAGTCACTGTCGGTGTGTCCGTGACCGTCGGCGTGTTAGTTGGTGTCGATGTCGGTAAAGGCGAGAAGTCTAACTGAAAGGTTGCGATTCCGGTGCCGATGGGCTCACAACTGGCACTGGCGCCTCCACCCCCATTAACAGTGACGTTGAACGAGATTCCCCAGGGATTCTGGCTCGCGGGCAAGTGAATAAAGCAGAATGTGGTGCCGACTGGAGTCCCAGGCGCCTGTACGCTAACGCTTAACAACTGAAGAGCGTTTGGCCCGGACGTAGACAGTTCAACTGGGGTCTGATCGACTTGCGGTCCGCCATTGCCACACGACATGGCGTCGATATAGCCGATGTTAACGCTATCCTTGAAAATGGTTATCCCGTTGAGGTCAACACTGACACCGGAATCGCAACTCAGTGTGGCTGTGGAGGCCACCTGGAGGCTGACGTCCAGGAGAGGTGCAGTTCCACGTGCGTCAGGAACGCCGGCAGCCGCTTTGTTGGCCGTCACCGGGGGAGTAGCAGTAGTTGTGGTAGCAGCCCCCAGGGTTATTGCCAAGACTGTCAGGAGCAAGATGGTACTCAGTCGGTG
The DNA here is from genome assembly GCA_046753605.1 of Anaerolineae bacterium. Taxonomy (GTDB): domain Bacteria; phylum Chloroflexota; class Anaerolineae; order Epilineales; family JAANWY01; genus JBHHTZ01. The sequence continues at coordinate 4,908 of JBHHTZ010000271.1, read as the reverse complement.
AGGTCTCATTGCAGTACACCGTTGCCTTACTGGCCCTGCTTCTCAAACAAGACAGAATGCTCATCCTCGTAGAGCAACGTCCAATTCTCAGAGCTCCGCGCATCTTTGATCATAGTCTCAGCCCGGCTATCATCCTTTGGCAACAACAGATACCTGATGTCGTACCTGGCGATGCGCGACTCCCAGTCATCGTCATAGAAGGTCAGCATATAATCCTGCACAAACGACTCATCGTACAAATGCACCCGGCCATCGATGAACGATCTCTGCTGGGGCCACAGTCGCCAGATCAGATAGTCGCCGTAGCCCTGAACGTGGAAGATGTTGCCCTCAAGGGCGTGATCTGCGATGTAGTTCATAGCGCCCACAGGCGTGCTGCTCTCCACCAGTTGTGGGTTCAGGCGGTCTACGGCGAGGCTGGGCCGAACCCAGGGTGAGAGAGCGATCGTGAACAGCGCGAGCCAGGCCAGAATGGCCCAGTTGAGCCGGGGGTGCGCTGTGGGCGTCCGCTCTTGCCGACCTTCCATGCGGCGAGCAAGTCGCTGTGCGAACGGCCAGTCACCGATCCTCGCAGGCAGGTCCGGCAAATGGAGTTCAACTTCGTGCCGCGCCAGGATCGGGGCGGCGATGAGCGCAAACCAGATGCCGCTACGGACCGCTGCCAATGCGAGCACCGAGAACGTGAGGAATAAACCCAGTTCAGTGAGGTTAGGGCGACGACGGGCATACAGCAACGTCAGCACGACCACGAAGAACGGTCCGAAAAAGACCAACACGTCGCTCATCTGCTTTACATCAGGTACCTGCCACTCCGTCACAAACATCTGGGATGCAGGGTCGATCTGCAACTGCCGGACATACGCAAACACCCGATAGCCCTCTGGATTCACAACCGTGGCAGCCGCTGTCAACCCAAGGATAATTGCCAGCTTTAGCAACCTTCGCGGTGGCAGGCTGTCTTCCACTGCGCCCCTCAGCAACCGCCGAACTACCTCGGCCAGCAACACGATCCCCATCATCCCGATTCCCAACACGAACGCTCCATGCAGATTCACCCACACCAGCATGAGCAAAGGGAGCGCCCACAGCCTATCGCGCTCACCATCCCGGTACGTCCACAGAATCCAGTAGAATACGGCGAAGAAAACGAACGAATAGGCTTGCGGCCGCACGTTGCTGTACAGCCCAAGTACGAAAGCCGGCACGAGGCTGCTCAGAACGGCCACGCGAAGCCGGCGGTTGCCTTTCAGGCACAGATCATAGACGGGAACCAGGGCCATCAAGAGCAACGCCGTGTTGAAGAAGACCAGCAGCGGCAAACCGCCGGCCCGATATACCAGGTAGTAGAAGACTTCGCCCAGCCAGTTCTGGTATATGAAAGGCTGGCCGGCCCGTGTAAACGAGAACAAGTCCGTGTGCGGGATGCTGCGTGAGGTGAAAATGATCTCCCCCACCTTCAGATGCCACCAGAAATCCAGCCTGCGCAACGGATGCATGAAGCCCATCCAGGTAACGATAGCCACTGGGACAAGCATCCACAAGTGCTGAATGCGAAGCTGCGGGAGGCTTACCGGGAAGGCTTGTGTTCCAGGCCTGATTGTCGGCTGGCTCACACCGTGATTCATGGCTACAAAGTCCCCAATCCCCTCAGTGGTTTATCCGATTGACGATCTACACGGCAACCAATGTCGCGTCCGACCGCAGCGCGCGCTCACTGTGTCTGCCTGCGAGCGAAGCCCTGCACGCACGGACTTCAAGACTTATGATATACCAGGTTGATTGGAGTGTGGCCGGCCAAGCATGAAAAATACGCAAATTCGTTGTGAAGAATGGTCCCACGGGTACGTCGCCGCCCCCAAAACGATCGGGGGGCGCGTTAAAGGCTTGTGAAGTCGGACAACTCAAATGCTTGGGGCGTCTTGAGGACCTGGCATCCCCATTTTTCACGCTGGGCACGTAACCACATGGATGACGGAACGTCGTATTAGTAGATCAGTTGACCGAGCGCCCCTATGCCCCCCTTGCCGGCGCGACCGGGCCGGCGCCCTTGCAGAAATCACAGCCTGGCCTGTACACACCACGGGACCGCCAGGCGGCCCTATTTGTTGGAGGGAGAGACTCGTGTCAAGTCACACTACCATGAAAACGACGGAAGGTCAGACGCCAGAGACCGGTCTTCGCCTTCCGTCTCTTGCTGTGGCTGGAGCTGAGGGGGACGTACCGACCAGGGTCGAAGCGGTCCGAACGAATGGGTCCCAGAACGGCTCAAATCCTGTCACAGCGCATGAGCTCCACAACGTGATCTCGGTGATCATTGCAGAGGCCCAGTTGCTCCAGTTGCACCACCCGGCGCATGGCCCCAACTATCGGTCGGCGGTGGCGATAGAACGAGCTGGCCGGCGACTGGAGGCCCTTATCGATCGGCTGACCACTTCGCGGGACGCTGCGGATTTGCACAACAGGAAGAGGCGGGAGGAGGCTGTCCGACGGGAAATGGACATCGGTCCGCATAGAGTCATCGAACCGACCACTGAAGGCGTAGAGGCTTAGAGGGATGGCACGAATCCTGGTTGCCGACGACAACCGAGACCTTGCCACAACAATCGAACGGGCACTGATGCGAGAGGATCATCAGGTGATAAGTGCCCACACCGGTTCGGAGGCTCTCTCGGCGATGCAGCGTTTCCAGCCGGATGTTGTTGTGCTGGACGTTGTCATGCCAGAGATGGACGGCTTCGAGGTATGTCGCCATGCGCGGGCCGCTCCCGATCTGGCCAAGATACCCATCCTCTTGTTGACAGTCAAGGCTAACATCGACGATGTAGTGAAAGGGTTCAAGGCGGGCGCCGACGACTACGTAACCAAGCCATTCGATCTGCGCGAGCTCACCGTACGAATCGAGGCGCTGTTACGGCGCACATATATCAGCAAACCAACCACGAAGCAGCTCAAGGTCGGTCCGCTCGCCTTGGACTTGACCACGTACCAGGTTCGCGTTGATGACAGAACAGAGCAACTAACACCCCGCGAGACCGATCTCCTCTACTACATGATGCAGCACGCTGGCAGCATCGTATCCATCAAACGAGCGCTCCAGGACATCTGGGGGTACATGCCAGATGCCGGCGACCCAGACCTGGTGCGCGCTCACATCCGAAACCTACGCGTCAAAATCGAGCCAGACCCGTCCCACCCGATACACATCAAGACAGTACCCCGGCACGGGTACCTGATTCCATATCGGAACGGTACCGAAGCGAACGCGATAGCCGAGCCTCACCGCAGGACACACCGAGAACACTAAGCAGTCGTCCAGGAACAACTTCCACTATTGCTCCGGCTGGATTGCCAAATCCAGCCGCCATGTCGCCGGATTTGACAATCCGGCGAGAGCAAGAGCCACGAGGTTATTCGTGGGCGAGTCCTAAGTTTCCTTCCAAGAGCTTCCCAACCCTCCGCGGTCTTGGCATTTCGTGCGGTCAGGCCGAGTGGCCAGTCCCTCTTTCCAGCAAACCCAGTAGATCTAATTCTGCTCGGCCCCTTGGGCTGATCCCCGGGACAAAGCCTGGATTGTCAAACCCTTGACAGGCCCCCTTCGACAAGCCCCTCGACAGGCTCGGGAGGGGCCTCAGGACGTCGCCTCGGCAAGCTCAGGAGGGTCCTCAGGGCAGGCTCTGTAGTGAGCCTGGCCGAACCATCCAAGCCCAGGCGGAGATCTGGCGGTCCCCTCTGAACGAAATCTGATCTTCTGAGATTCAGTCCTCAGCCTGTCACCCCTTCAACATTCAAGCGCATCGCGGCAAATTTGAAAGGTATTGGGTTTAGAGTTCTTTCAGAGGTCCTTAACGCAATGTTTATGCGACTGTGTACTGGGAGGGGGTGTGGCATGATATAATGGGGCCACAGACTTGGAGAGGTCCACCAGCATCGTGCAGTGTGGGTCAGAACTTAACAAGTGCAAACCACAAGTCCCGGAGTAATCGATTCATCCAACCAGGGAGCGGAAAGGACCGACGACCGGCCGCAAAAGCAAAGGCCCCGGATGACTGCCACCATCGGGGCCAGAAACACCAGGTGTGCGGGACACCCAGCGCAGATATTGTTATACCAGATGGGATTCGCCTGGTCAAGCCGGTCAGTCAGAGATGTGTGGAAGGCGACTCAGCCAGACACGGAGGTCCGGCCGTCGATCCGCTCCCACAATACCTACGATAGGAGGTGTTTGTGTCATGTTGCTTTTTCTGATTAGCTGGATTCAGGCCCAGGCGACTGCGTTCCGCCGTGAGGAAGGCCAGGACCTGGTTGAGTACGCCCTGTTGCTCGGCCTGATCGCGCTCATTGCCATCGCTTCAGTGGTGGTCATGGGCACGCAGATCAGCACAACGCTCAGCAACCTCGCGAGCACGCTGTCATCTGCATTGTAATTCGGATATCCAGTCAGCGGACAGGACTGCTAGACCGTCCCCGCAAGTAACCTACCATAGGAGGTATTTCTGTCATGTTGCTCTTTCTGATTAGCTGGATTCAGGCCCAGGCGACTGCGTTCCGCCGTGAGGAAGGCCAGGACCTGGTTGAGTACGCCCTGTTGCTCGGCCTGATCGCGCTCATTGCCATCGCTTCAGTGGTGGTCATGGGCACCCAGATCAGCACAACGCTCAGCAACCTCGCGAGCACGCTGTCATCTGCGTTGTAGATACTTGCTCGATCAATAAGCAGCAGCACCACAAGGTCATGATTCTTCGTCAGGAGATGGAGTTATCTGACCCATGAGGAACGCCAGTCTCCGTCTATCACACACGCAAGGCGCCGTAGAAGCGGCCAGCGGCGAAGCACAAGAGGGTCAGAGTCTGATTGAACTGGCCCTCTTGTTGCCTGTCCTGGTGCTGATCATGGCCGGCATGCTGGACC
>JBHHTZ010000270.1:0-5766 GCA_046753605.1 Anaerolineae bacterium | reverse complement strand
GGGCCTGGCAGACACAGTACCCTGATTGTTTTCTCAAAGTTCATCAATCATCGGCGCGGCCGCGCTTTAATCCGCAGAGGACGGATGATCTGAGTGCGTGATGAAGCCGGGCCGGGGTTGACAAGACCCGGAAGATGTGCTATACTCCCCTACGTTGGTGGGACCAGGTCCCGTTCACAACTGAATCAGCGGTGCGCTGACCGCACCAATACTGGCGTAGCGTAACGCCGATCTAACACTTTGGCCGCGAAGCCCTCAAACGCAGACTCATGCGTTTGAGGGCTTTTTGTTTTGTGACTGATTACTGCTCGAAAAATGCCCCCGATGCCTGCACCGGCACAGGTGTTGGGCGAGGTCTCCCGACCGACGCCCTGTGCGGCGGCGGTCAGGAGACCTTGCCGAACGAAGGGTGACTGATCACTGATTACTGATCACTGTTCACTGATCACAAAGGAGGTGTCGCTTTGATCAAACACAGAAGATGGACCATCGCTCTGCTGCTGGCTCTGATCGCCCTGGCGACCATCGCCGGCCCAACCTTCGCCGAGGGTGATGCACCGACCAACGCCGACCTGGCGAAGTCCATCAACACCATGTGGGTGCTGATCGCCGGCTTCCTGGTCTTCTTCATGCAGGCCGGCTTCGGCTTCCTGGAAGCGGGTTTCGTGCGCTCCAAGAACGTGGTCAACATCATGGCCGAGAACTTCCTCGACACCACCATGACCACCATCGGCTTCTGGGCGGCCGGCTTCGGCATCATGTTCGGCACGGGGACAGCGCTATTTGGGATGGAGTGGTTCTTCCTCAGAAACCTGCCGGCTGAGATCAACGGTCTGCCGCCGTATGCGTTCTTCTTCTTCCAGTTTGCCTTTTCAGCGGCGGCCTCGACCATCGCCTCCGGGCTGATGGCAGAACGCACCAGCTTTCGAGCCGACCTGATCTACAGCTTCTTCACCGGACTGCTGATCTACCCGATCGTCGGCCACTGGGTCTGGGGCAGCGACGGCTGGCTGGCCACTCTGGGCATGCGCGACTTCGCCGGCTCGACCGTGGTCCACCTGGTGGGCGCGCTGGTCGGACTGGCCGGCGCGCTGACGCTGGGGAAGCGCAAGGACAAGGAGTTCGGGCAAGACGCCAAGGCGATCCGTGGACACAACATCCCGCTGGCGGCACTGGGCACGTTTGTCCTGTGGCTGGGTTGGTTCGGCTTCAACCCGGGCAGCACGCTGGGCGCAGGTGACGCCAACCTGATCGCGCTGATCGTGCTCAACACCGACTTCGCGGCCACGACCGGCGCCATCATCGCCATCTTCCTGGCGTGGCGGGAGACCGGCAAGTGGGACGCCAGCATGGCCTTCAACGGCGCGTTGGGGGGTCTGGTGGCCATCACAGCTCCGTGTGCTTTCGTGACGCCCAGCGCGTCGCTGCTCATTGGCCTCGTCGCCGGCATCCTGACCTACTACGGTGTGGAGTTGATGGAGCGGCTGCGCATTGACGACCCGGTCGGCGCATTCCCGGTACACGGCATGAATGGCATTTTCGGCACGCTGGCCGTTGGCCTGTGGGCTACCGACACAGGGCTGTTCTACGGCGGTGGCTGGCACCAGCTTGGTGTGCAGGCCCTGGGCGACGTGACGGTCTTCGCTTTCGTGTTGCCGGTCGCGCTCCTCATGTTCGCCGGCATCAAACAACTGGTCGGCCTGCGGGTTCCACCAGAAATCGAATCAGCCGGCCTGGACCTGGCCTACCACGGCATCGAGTCCTACCCCGAGTTTGCCGGCGTCGAACTGCACGGCATCCAGATCGGGGACGGTCGCACAGCGGACGGCGCACCGGGCTTTGCCGACCTGGGCATTCTGGAAAGCGCGAGTTGAGATAGGGGAAGGAGGTCATCACCATGTCTACCCTGGCTATCACCTACCGCAAGAACCCGCTGTACTCGGAGGGCGACCAGGACGAACCACGACTCTTCGCTGCCATCGACCTGAGCCGCTACAGTGTGGAAACGAAGATCACCGACCTGCCCATCTACTTTCGGCGTCTGGACAAACCGGTTGGGCCGATCCGCGTGGTATACAGCACCCAGGTGGCCGGCCTGCCGCTAGAAAAGGGCAACCTGGAGAGCCTGGTGACCGTGCTCGACACATGCCTGGCAGCCCTCATCCGCTTCGAGCGTCTGCCGGAATACGTGTTCCACGTGGGCGCCAACGCCTGGCCGATCTACCAGTTGCCCGGCCAACTGGTCACTCGCTACCCCGGCGGCCCGGTCTTCAGCGCGCCGGACATCGCAGAGTTGCGAATCTGGCTGGCCGACCACTTCCAGCACATTGGCCGCATTCAGCATCGCAGAGAACTGGGCATCCTGTACTTCTCCCAGTCCGATCTGCAACTGCACCCGCCCAACTGCACCCTGCGCTCCGTGACGATGCCCGACATCCCGGTCTTCCCGACGAAGACTGGTCAGGGCACAGAGTTGGCAGCACCGGTGAATGGCCACACCGTCACCGTACCCGTGAAAGAGGGCACAGCGATTTTCGACCTACATTGGAAGGTCGGCCAGTATCTGGTGAAAAGGGGCCGGCTAGAAGACCCCTGCGATCTAACGATACGCAAGCTGTCGGCTGACACCTGGATCACGGTGATGGAAGCTCTGGAACGGTACGGGCAGGCCCTCAGCTACTACACGGAAACCGACGGCCGACTGCGCCGCCGGCAGGTGCCGGTCTTCACGAACGGTCGACACCTGGTCGCCGCCCGGCAGCACGACACCGGGCGCATGTCCCTCCATCTGGGGCCAGACATGCGGTCACTACAACAACGCCTGGGCAGAGAACTGGCTCAGGAAGGAACGATCGGTAGCCCTGATGCTGTACAAGTCGGGGCAGCGCAGCGAAATGGCCCCTCGTCCATGCTGGATCGCCTGCTCCAAACCCCGGCCTTCGCATAGCGCGGACACGCAATACGCAATACCTGAAGGGAGGTTCTCGTGACAACAGCCACAACTGCTATACTGATCATTGTCGGAATCGCCATCATCGCCGGCCTCATCGCCCTGTGGTACTGGCGCTACACCAAGGCCGGCCCCAACGAGGTGCTGGTGGTCTCAGGGCGCGGGCGCTACCGCTTCGTCCGGGGCGGCGCCTTCGTCGCGCCCATCCTGGAGCGCGCCCAGAGCCTGAGCCTGGCGCTGCTCACGCTGGACGTTCATGCCGGCGATGCTTACACCAAGCAAGGTGTGAAGCTCATGGTGGAAGGCGTGGCGCAGGTGAAAGTCCAGGGCGACGAGGCCAGCATTCGGCTGGCAGCCGAGCAGTTTCTGGGTAAGCCGGCCGACGAGGTGCGCCGCGTCGCGCTCCAGGTGATAGACGGCTACATGCGGGCTATCCTGGGCACCATGTCGGTGGAAGACGTCTACCTGACCCGCGAAGAATTCGCTCGCCGGGTACGGGCCAGCGCTCAACAGGACCTGGAGCAAATGGGCCTGCAAATCGTTTCTCTGACCATCCGTCACGTTGCCGATGAGCAGGGCTATCTGGAAGCCATGGGTAAGCCGCGCGTGGCGGAGGTCAAGCGCGACGCGATTGTGGGTGAGGCCAAGGCTGACGAATCGGCCATGGCAGCTCGCTACGCCGCTGACACCATCATCGCCAAAGCGCGCCGCGACAAGGAGATCAAGGAAGCCGAGTACGCGGCCGACGTGGCAGCGGTCAAGGCCGACAGCGACCTGGCCTACGACCTGCGCAAGTTCAAGCGTCAGCAGGACGTGAAACACGAAGAAATCGCCGTCCAACTGGTGGAAAAGGAGCAGCTTACCGCGCTGGAGGAGAAGGAAATCCTGCGGCGCGAGAAGGAGCTGGATGCCACCGTCAAGCGGCCGGCCGACGCCGAGCGCTACCGCATCGAAACCCTGGCCCAGGCAGAGAAAGTTCGCCTGGAAACCGAGGCCGCCGGCCGATCCGAAGCCATTCGCGCCGAAGGCTTCGCCGAGGCCGAAGCTCTGAAAGCCAGGGGTATCGCCGAAGCTGAAGCCATGCACGAGAAGGCCGGCTCGTGGAAAGAATACAACCAGGCCGCCGTCACCGAGATGTTCGTCAGCATTCTGCCGCAACTGGCCGGCGCTGTGGCCGAGCCCCTCAGCAAGACGGAGAAGATCATCGTTGTGGGTGGCAACGGTCACAACGGAACCGGCGCAGCCAGGATCACCCAGGACGTGGCCGAAGTCATCGCCCAACTCCCCACCGTCGTCGAAAGCCTGACCGGCATCCGGTTGAGCCAGCTTCTGAATGCGGTGCCGGGGTTGGCAGTGAATGGGGTTGAAACGGAGGATGTGGCTGAGGCGGTAGTGGAGTAGATATTGGATATTGGATATTGGATATTGGAGTCTCCGTTGTTCGGCAAGGTCTCCTGACCGCCGCCGGCGTGGGCTCGGTCAGAGACCTTCGCCCAACGGATGGGGGACGACCTTCGCCCAACGGATGGGGGACGACCTTCGCCCAACGGGTGGGGGAGATTGGAGGAAGGAGTTGCCATGGCGCTAAGTACACCAACACTGCGATCTATCGACGAAATTGCTGAACTGACGTACGGCGACGGCCGGGGCGGGTGGCTGCGCCGGAATGGCAAGCGGCCTACCATCACGCCCGACATCGAGCGCTGCCAGACACCCGAAGAGGTCATCGAGTACGCGCACCAGCGCAGCCTCATGGTCGTAGACTACAAGTTCAGCGACATGTTGGGGCGCTGGCACCACTTCAGCATGCCCATTCACCAGCTCACACTAGACGTCTTCGAGGAGGGCCTGGGCTTCGACGGCTCCAGCATCCGCGCCTTCCAGGACATCCACGAATCCGACATGATCCTGATGCCCGACCCGACCACGGCTATCGTGGATCCCATCACCCGGCTCCCGACGCTTAGCGTGGTGTGCGACATCTACGATCCCATCACCCACGAGCCGTACACCAGGGATACCCGCTATGTAGCCCGTAAGGCCGAGCGGTACCTGCGGGCGTCCGGCATCGCCGACATCAGTTACTGGGGACCCGAGGCCGAGTTCTTCGTCTTTGACGGCATCCGCTTCGATTATCGGACTCAGGGCAGTTATGTCGAAATCGAGAGCGACATGGCGGCCTGGGAGATGGGGCGTGGGCATGATGCGCGCTACGGGCCGAACCTGGGCTATCGGCCTGAAGCAAAGCGCGGCTATTTCCGCGTGCCCCCGGTGGACGCGATGCAGGACTTCCGGAGCGAGGCCATTCTACGCATGGTGGCCGCCGGCCTCGACGTGGAAGTCCACCATGGTGAGGTGGCCTCCGCCGGCCAGCAGGAGATCGACCTGAAGTACATGCCCATTCTCCAGGCCGGCGATTCCCTGCAACTCTACAAATACATCCTGAAGAACGTCGCCGTGGCGCATGGCAAGACCATCACCTTCATGCCCAAGCCGATGTACGGCGACAATGGCAACGGGATGCACTGCCACCAGAGCCTGTGGAAGCATGGCAAACCGCTGTTCTACGATGCTGATGGATACGCCGGCCTGAGCGAAATGGCCCTGTACTACATCGGCGGGCTGATCAAACACACGCCGGCCCTGCTGGCGCTGGTAGCTCCCACCACCAACAGTTTCAAGCGGTTGGTGCCCGGCTACGAAGCGCCGGTGATGATGGCCTACAGCATGCGCAACCGCTCGGCCTGCATCCGCATCCCGGCCTACAGCGCGGAGCCAAAGGCCAAGCGGATCGAGTACCGCAGCCCGGACCCGAG
>JBHHTZ010000269.1:0-5777 GCA_046753605.1 Anaerolineae bacterium | reverse complement strand
CGATGCCCGCTTCGACGCCATGGAAGAGCGGTTCGATGCCCGTTTCGACCGCCTGCAAAGCGACATGAATTCGCGGCTGGACAGTTTCCATGATGTAGTGCGCTCGCAGACGCGCTGGCTGATCGCGACGCTCATTGCCATGGGTGGATTGATCTCGGTCCTCATCACGATTTTCCAGTTCATCAAGTAGATGTTGTCCGGCATCGGTCGGGAGACCCTTCGGGCTGAGCCTCAGGACGAAGCCTCGCCGAACGCGCGAGCTCCGCGCCTCTACATCTCTAGATTTGGGCGAGGATGTCGTAGCAGCAGTTCCAGCGCAATGCCGGTGACGGCTCCCACCACAGCGCCGGCCAGGGACGCCCCCAGGACCCCGATCAGGCCGATAGCCCACCCCAACGTACTGATCACCACCCACCAGCCGGCCTGCCGGACCCAGCGCCGCAGCACGAACCACTGCGCCAGCCCGATCATGGCGCCGAGGAGAGCGCCGGCCAGGACCCCGGGCCGGGGCGGAAACACGATTGTCACCACCGCCGCACCCATAGCCCAGCCAACTGTGCTGGCCAAGATCCACCAGCCGGCCTGGGGTACCAGCCGGCGCAGGACCAACCACTGCGCGATCCCAATCACGGCCCCGATCCCGACCTGATGGACCAGGGTCCAACCCAGGAGCCAGCCCAGGGTGCTGACCAGTACCCACTGCCACCACAAAGCCCAATCGAAGGATCGCGTTTCCTGAGATGCTTCCTGACCGGACATGTCAACAATACGCCATCGGCAAACAGGGCAACCGTCGGACGGTCGCCCTGCTTTCTTCGTCGTGTAGCATTTATGCTTGCTCGCTGCTCACAACCCAATTCGGAGCGATTGCATTACCCCTTCACCGAGCCGGCCAGCAAGCCGCGCACGAAGTAGCGTTGGAGTGAGAAGAAGATGAAGAGCGGGAAGATCATAGACACGAAAGCGCCGGCGGTGAGCAGATGCCAGTCCGTGCCAAACGTCCCCAACATGCCCAGGAGCCGCTGTGTAAGCACCTCTACCTCTGGGTTGGCGCCGAGGAACACCAGGGCGACCAGCAGGTCATTCCACACCCACAGGAACTGGAAGATAGCAAAGGATGCCAGAGCCGGCACCGAGAGGGGCAGGATCAGGCGCGTGAAGATGGTGAAGTGCGAAGCGCCATCCATGAAGGCCGACTCGAGGATATCCCTGGGCAACGAGCTGATATAGTTGTACAAGAGGTAGACAGCTAATGGCAAACCAAAACCCGTATGGGCCAACCAAATACCTAGAAAGGTCCCACTCAGATTAAGCCGGATGTAGTCTTTCAGGATGGGAATCAGGGCGATCTGTAGCGGCACCACCAGCAAGGCCACCACCCCGATAAAGAACATCCTGCGCCCGGGAAATCGTATCCAGGCAAAGCCATAGGCAGCAAACGCGGCGATCAGGATGGGAATCACCGTAGCCGGGATCGTGACCGTCAGGCTGTTCAACACAGCACTGAACAGGTTGATGTTCTCCTGTCCCCTCTTGACCAGTTTCTGCAATTCGGGATTGTCTCCGACAGTGCCCAGAACAATTCGATAGTTGTTCAGGCTCAGGTTAGCTTCAGACGGATTCCGCAAGACGGTCCACCAGCCGGTAGTAGAGACATCGTCACCCGGGCGGAAAGAGCTGACGAGTAACCCGATTGTCGGTATTGTCCAAAGGACAGCAATGATGATCAGTGCCCCATATACAAAGACCTTCCCAAGCAAGTTCTGTCTTCTTGCAGTCATTAGAACGCCTCCGTTTGCTCGCCAAACTGGCGCAGATTGTACCACATCACAGGAATGACCGCGACCAGAAGGACGATGGCAATCGCCGCACCGCGCCCGAAGTTAAACGCCCTGAACATCTGGACATACTGCTCATTGGCAATCACTTGTGTGCCAAAGTTGCCGCCCGTCATAGACTGGACGATGTCGAAGATTTTTAGCGTAAAGAGGATGATAGTGGTTGCTACGGTGACAATCGTTCCTCGAATGTAAGGGGTGATGATGTTGAAGAAAACCTGCACCTCGTTGGCGCCGTCAATCCGGCCGGCCTCCAGAAGCTCGCTCGGAATTCCTTTGATCGCGGCTGAGATAATCACCATGGCATAGCCGGTTTGCAACCAGATGAGAATAGCAATCAGGAACAGAGTGTTCCACGGTTGCATTAAGAGCCAGGGTTTAGGCTCTTTCCCCAGAGCAGTCATGATGGCGTTGAGGAGCCCGATTTGGTCTGCGCCTGGAGGCCTGAATTCGTACATGAATTTCCAGATCACAGAGGCCCCGACCATCGAGATTGCCATTGGCATAAAGATCAACGCCTTAACGAATGTCTCAAAGCTTGGGTGGGTACGGTCAGCCAGAACAGCGATAAGCAGGCCAAACCCCACGCTCAGCCCGGTGCCCACCACCAGCCAGATCAGGTTATTGCGAAAGGATTCGACCATAGCATTGCTGGTGAAGGCGAACACGTAGTTTGCCAGCCCGACGAAATGCTCCCCGTTTGCGTCGAACAGACTGGTGTAGAAGGACCTCACTGTCGGCAGCGCCAGGTACCAGGTCAGGATGGCTAGCGCCGGCCCGACAAAGACGAAAGGCGTCAGACGTCCCTTCCATCGATCCGGGAATTGCTCGATGACCATGTTGGCGACAAAGAACAAAGCCAGAACCCCGCCAACACCCCAGATGATGGCCACAATCGCGGTGATCCATTGCGGGGCCTGGGTGTCCCGTAGAAAAATGAAAGCCCGCCAAAGGACCACAAAAGTAACTACAGGAATGAACAGGGCAGCCAGCAAGCGGCCAATGTTGGTGACAAGCCACTCCACGATCCCGCCTGGCCGATCCAGCTCGTCAGCGTATGCCATCTCTGTTTCTCCTCACGATGATCGGAGGTGTCTTTTTCGATAGTCCGGGGTGTCGTCCTGCCAGACCCTAAAGGTTTTAGAAACCTTTAGGGTCTCTTCTTCCCCCAGCTATCGAGAAGATACCACGAAATGAACGGGGGAAAGCAGGGTGGGTACCGGGCGGTGACCGTTTCTGCCCACCCTGCTTTCGAATTCATGACTGAGGTTTGGCAAGAGTTGCTACTGCACGGAAGCGTCGATGTCCGTCAGGGCTTGATCGAGTGTTCTGTTTTCGCTGACCCAATCCGTGACGCCCTTCCAGAAGGCCAGGTTCAGTTCGGAGGCCATCATGTCAGAGCCATCGAAGCGTGCGGCGGCTGCGCTCGTGATAGCCTGCGCCATCGTCTTCTCAAGCTGGGTCGGATACCAGGTGACATCCTGGTTCACGTGTGGGAACAGCGAGCCGCCTTGTTCTGCCCAGGGCTTCACCGAATCGGGAGTCCCCAGGAATTCGATGAACTTGCGCACTTCGGGCCGATCCTTGCCCTTGAACACGACGAACTGATCGCCACCCACTTCCAGAGTAAACGGAAGCGACTCGTCAATCGGCGGCATCATGAAGACGCCCACCTGGTTGTCCAGATCGGCCTGCACGTCTGCCGGGAAGAAGTTGGTGACGAAGCTGCCCTGCATGTGCATCCAGCACTTGGGCGAGTCACCAAACAGCCACGCGGCCGGGTCCTTGAAGTTGGTCAAGGCGATGGTCTGTGCTCCGCCATAGACCGCATCGGGGTCCATCCAGATCGTCGAGAGCGTCTCGAAGGCTTTCTTGACCTCCGGGGATTGGAACTTCACGTCGTGGGCCACCCATTTGTCATAGACATCTACCGGCTGGGTGCGGAGCATGATGTTCTCGATCCAGTCTGTACCTTTCCAGCCGGTCGCTGCGCCGGATTCGATCCCATCGCACCAGGGAGCGATACCTGAGGATTTCATCTTCTCCGTCAGGGCCATCAGATCATCCCAGGTGGTCGGGACCTCCCAGCCGGCCTTCTCCCAGGCCGGCTTGTTGTACCAGATCCAGCCCTTGGCGTTCACCCGGTGGAACATGCCGTAGGGTGTACCATCGACTGAAGAAAGGTCCTTCCATGCCGGCGTATAGTTGTTGTCATACACCGCCAGCGCCTCATCCCAGAGAGGAACCAGCTCTCCCTCGCGGGCCAACTTTGCCACAGCGCCAGGCTGCGGGAAGGCGGCGATATCGGGCGGATCGCCGGCCTTGACGCGCACAGTGATCAGCGTCTCGAACTCAGCGGTGCCCGAGTAGATGACGTCGATGTCGGGATTCTGCTCCTCGAAGGCAGCGATCACATTAGTGAAGGCTGTTTCCTCTTCGCCGCGGAAAGCGCCCAGGATGAACACCTTCCCAGTATCTTCACCTGCCTTCACCGGCGCGGGCGTAGCCGTCACCACGACCTGCTTCTCCTTCTCGACCACGACCGTCTGCTGGACAACCTTCTCCTGCGGGGCAGGCTGAGTGCAAGCTGCCAGAACGCCCAGGACGAAAAGCACGGCGAGAAGTGAGACAAACGTGCGTTTCTTAGACATGGTTTTTCCTCCTTGATTTCGATCTGCGGATCGTCTAACGTCTTGAGTAGCAATTCCTCTGCGGAATGCTGTCATTGCCTTTCCCCTCCTTCGGGGTACGCGGGCACAAGACACGGCGCCCAAGAACCCACTAACGTGCTGTGGTGAAACACATCTCCTTTACGCGGCATTCACCTCCTTACGAGTCGATGAATCGGCAATTCATCCATCTATATGCAATACCACCGTCAATATGTCCACTTACGAATGACTCGTTCGGCGCTGGATCAGACTGACGGATAGTTGCACTGTCACCGGCGGACGATCAGGATTGCCAATGGTGTCGAGCAACAGCTCGACGCCCCGCAACCCAGACTCATACAACGGCTGTCTGACTGTTGTCAACTCCAAATATTCTGCTATCTCAATATCGTCGTAGCCGACAAGCGCGATATCCTCCGGGCGCCTCAAGCCTTCCTCCCGCAACGCCTCCAATACGCCCATTGCCTGAGTATCACTGGCAGCGAAGATAGCTCTTGGTGGATCATCCAGGTCCAGTAACTGCTCAGCCAGTCTTTTGGCCTGGTAATGGCCGTGCTCGCCCTGCTGGTGATACTCGGGCCGAAACGGGATGCCGGCCTGCTCTAAAGCCTGACGATAGCCCAGATACCGGTCGCGGCTCGAAGTGAAGTTGAACGGATTATCCACCCAGTCGCTGACGTAGCCAATCTTGCGATGGCCCAGATCGATCAGATGTTGTGTGGCCAGTCGGCCGCCCTGCACATCATCGACGACCACCCGATTCAATGCCGGGTGGTCAGCATCGACGAGCACTGTGGGCATGCCGGCCTGTGCGAAGTAGCGGACATCCTCATCCGTGGGCGACAGAGAGATGATGATGAGGCCATCAACCCGCCGCCTCCGGGGCACATCCCGGAAATGGGCGTCTCGCTTCTCCGGCGTTTCAACGTTGTAGACAATCAGATCGTATTCACTCTCGGATACCGCGGCTTCCACACCCCGCAGACGCTCGACGACGGAAGGGCGGGTGAAGAAGGGAGTGATGACGCCGATGGTGAGGGTTTTGCGCAAGGACAGCCGGCGTGCAATGGGGCTGGGCCGGTACTGCAACTCTTCGATGATGGCCAGCACACGCTCCCGTGTTTGGGGACGTACGTTGGGGCTGTTGTTCAACACCCGCGACACGGTTCCGATGCCCACGCCGGCTCGTTCAGCGACGTCGTAGATGGTGGGAGACATGCAATGATCCTGATCGACTCGATAGACCCTCGTGGAAGCCCGTACAAAA